>NZ_JBCGDP010000019.1:0-90955 GCF_038739875.1 Flavobacterium polysaccharolyticum | reverse complement strand
TCAAACCTGCATTTTTAACCAAATTAGTAAAAGGTTCTCCTTTACAAGTAGATGCATCAGCGAACTTTATGTTTGTAGAGAAAGTAGTGGTTGGAGTGGCTTACCGATGGAGCGCTGCGATGAGTGCCATGGTTGGATTTCAAGTGACAGATGGCATGTATATAGGTTATGGATACGATCTAGAAACGACCAATTTAGAAAACTATAATTCAGGATCACATGAGGTTTTCTTGCGTTATGAAATCTTCAAAAACAACGAAAAAATTACAACTCCGAGATTTTTCTAAAAATTAGATCATGAAAGTACAACAAAAGATGATTTCAAAAATTATTCTCATATTTCCAATAATTCTTTATGCACAAAGCAACCATGAACAGTTAATGGATTCTGAGAAAGAAATTAAATCAATATCCTATGAAGTTATTGAGACCATTCGTACTGCATTTGGAAGTACTAAAGTAGTGTATGTTGTTAGTAACAAGAACATGATCAACACATATGATTTAGGGCATAATAATACGAGAGAGGTTAGGGAAATAATAACGTACAAGAAAAAAAGAATTCCCAAAGAATTAAAAATCAAGAATAAAGAATTACAAGATGTAAAAGAATCACAACAAATAAAAGATGTAAAAGATGATAAAATTGTTGCGGTTCAGAAAATTAATCCTAATAAAACTATTACAATCATCCCTTTAGAAACCTATGAAAGAATTGTAGAACAAGGTATTCGCTCCTCAGAATTATATAGTCAACTAGCGGATGCCTATTTTTATAAAAATGATTATGCTAAAGCCTCTAAATATTATTTCGAATTCTTTACAATCGAAAAAAAAATACAACCAGAATTTTACTTTAGATATGCTGTAACAATGGATAAGCTAGGTCAAAAGGAGAAATCTAAGGAATTGTTAATGACTTATGAGGCTTTATTGAAAAAACATAAAAAACCAGATTCAAAAACACATTATTAATTATTTTTTTTTACATTAAGGAGACAATCTATTGATTTTCCATGAGTAATCATCTTGCAGTAAATATCGAATTCTATCATGTAAACGATTGGGTCTTCCTTGCCAAAATTCAACTTCACAAGGAACCACTAAATATCCACCCCAAAAATCAGGTCTTGAAATTTCTTTTCCTTCAAATTTTTGTTCTAATTCTTTCAAGTTATTCTCTAAAAAAGATCTTGAAGGAATTACCTCACTTTGATTAGAAACAATTGCTCCTAATTTACTTCCGTCAGGTCTTGAATCAAAATAGCCATCAGAAACTACTTCACTTGTTTTTTGAGCACGCCCTTTTATTATAACTTGTCGTTCCATACTGTGCCAAAAAAAAGAAAGACAAACATTAGGATTTGCAGCTATTGCTCTCCCCTTTTGAGAATTATAATTGGTATAAAAAACAAATCCTTCTTCATTAAACTTTTTCAACAATACCACTCTAGATTTAGGAAATCCATCTAATCCAATTGTGGATACAGTCATCGCATTAACTTCATCTACTCCCCCAAAATCCTCAACTTCATGGAACCAACGATTAAACAAATTAATTGGATCTTCAGGAATATTGTTTTCTAATAATTCACTTTTATCATAGGACTTTCTGTAATTACTTAAATCTTTCATAGTTTTAATTCTTAAACAATAAGGATAAATTAAAAAACATTCTATTCTTGCTATTTTACAAAACTTAATTCAATTAAATTTCGAAAGTTGTTCCATCATCTGCCAATTGCACATTAGAAAAAACAGTTAATGCTTCCTCTTTAAACGAAGCAATACTTTCGTATCGTGTAGAGTAATGACCTAAAAGTAACGATTTTACATTTGCCTTTGAAGCAATTGTAGCCGCTTGAATTGCAGTTGAATGCATTGTTTTTGTTGCTAATTGTGATTCATTTTCTAAAAAAGTAGTTTCGTGATATAATAAATCTACTCCTTCTACTAAAGGAATTAGTGACTCTGTATACACTGTATCTGAACAAAAAGCATAGGATTTTGTTGGTTCTCCAGGAAAAGTAAGCTGTTCATTATCGATAACTTGACCATTTTCTAGCGTAATATTTCCTCCCTTTTTAATCTTTTTATAGTAACAAACATCTATTGCCAATTCTTTAATAACATCGATGTTTAATTTTCTATCTCCTTCTTTCTCCCGAAACAAAAAACCATTGGTATATACTCTATGTTTTAACGGAATAGTAAACACACTAACTTTTTCATCTTCAAAAATCAATTCACTTTCTTTTGAGTGCAACTCATGAAAATGAATAGTATAATTCGTCCATGAGTGTGAAAGTTTTAATTGAAGTTCAATAATTTCTTTTAATCCTTTTGGTCCATAAATATGTAAATCAGCCACTCTTGACAAAAGTGAAAAGGAAGAAATTAAACCAATAAGTCCATAAAAATGATCTCCGTGTAAATGTGAAATAAAAATATGACTGATTTTGGTAAACTTGACTTTATTTTTACGCAATTGCACTTGAGTTCCTTCACCACAATCAATTAAAAAATACCTGTTTTTAACTTCTAATAATTGAGCCGTTGGATTTGTAAAAGTTCGAGGTGTTGCAGCATAGCAGCCAAGTACGGTTAATTTCAAAGTAATGAGTGTTGTTTATAAATAAACTTAATATAAAACAATCTAGAGAAAGCTTTTTCTAAAAACCTAAATCTCTTTCAATTTCTTCCATCTCAATGATATCATTTGCTTCTAACAAAGAGGGAACTACTGTTATGGATTGTGGAACCGAATTAAAATCAATTCCATCAGCTACAATAACCAATGACTTTTTTGCTTTTTTATGAGTCTTGGCCAAAGGCAAAAAAAGTTTAATTGAAGCTATATCAACCGTTTTATCATTAGAGACGTCTAAAATCAAATTAAAATCTTTGAAACTGGCATATTGATTCGTTACTTTTTCTATAAAAGTAGTCACAACACCTTCTGTATCTCTAATAGTTATGGTATGCCCTTTGGTATCTACTTTCATCTTATTGAATTTTTGAAGCTAATAAATAAATTACAGCCATTCTAATAGCTACTCCATTTTCTACCTGATTCAAAATAACAGATTGTTGAGAATCTGCCACATCAGAAGTAATTTCCACACCTCGGTTTATAGGTCCTGGGTGCATAATTACAATCTCTTTACTTAACGAATCTAACAAGTTTTTATCGACTCCGTATTGTTGCGCATATTCTCGTGTAGATGGAAAAAAGTTAACATCCATACGCTCATTTTGCACTCTTAACATATTCGCTACATCACACCATTCCAATGCTTTACGCAAATCTGACTCAACTGTTACTCCAAGAGATTCAATATATCTAGGAATCAATGTTTTTGGACCACAAACTTTAACTTCTGCTCCTTGCATTTGCAAAGCATATATATTGGACAATGCTACTCTTGAATGCAAAATATCTCCTACAATAACAACTTTCTTCCCTCCTACATCTCCTAATTTTTCTCTGATTGAATAACTATCTAACAGCGCTTGTGTAGGATGTTCATGAGCACCATCTCCAGCATTTACGATACTTGCTTTTACATTTTTTGATAAAAAATAAGCAGCTCCAGGATTTGCATGACGCATGACAACCATATCAACTTTCATTGATAAAATGTTATTAACGGTATCAATTAACGTCTCCCCTTTTTTAACAGAAGATTGGGCTGCAGAAAAACTGATTACATCTGCTGATAAACGTTTCTGAGCTAGTTCAAACGAAAGTTTGGTTCTTGTACTGTTTTCAAAAAAAATATTGGCTATGGTAATGTCTCGTAAAGAAGGAACTTTTTTAATGGGTCTATTGATAACTTCTTTAAAATGATCAGCTGTTTCAAAAATAAGGTCAATATCGTTTTTGGTGATATATTTTATTCCTAATAAATGATTTACGCTTAACTCGCTCATTATTATATTTGTTGATTATTATTGATTAAAAAAACACCATCTTCTCCTCCTTGCTCAGCCCAAGTAACTTTAACTTTTTCGTCATTAATTGCATCCACTTGACGACCGCGATAATCCGGCTGAATGGGTAAGTCTCGACTAAATCTTCTATCGATTAAGGTTAAAAGTTCAATACCTGAAGGTCTACCAAAAGACTGAATTGCAGTTAAAGCAGCTCTAATACTTCTTCCTGTGTACAAAACATCATCTACAAAAATTACTTTTTTATTTTCGACCAAAAAGTCGATTTTAGTAATATTAGCCTCCAATGGTTTATCGGTTCTTCTAAAATCATCTCTAAAAAATGTGATGTCTAAGAATCCTATTTTTATATTTGGAACTTGGTAGTCGTTTTCTAAAATACTTTTTAAACGTTTGGCTAAAAAAGTTCCTCTGGGTTGAATTCCAATTAGAATGGTTTCAGAAAAATCAAGATGTTTTTCGATTAATTGACAAGCCAAACGATTTAGGATGATATTGACTTCTTTGGAAGTGAGCAATACTTTTTGATTCATGGTATAGTTTTGTTTGGTGTGCAAATATACAAATTTCGATTTAGCAATAAACTAGGATTAGTTATAAAAGTAAAACTCCTATAAAAAAATCAAAGGCATTTTCTATGCAGATTAAAACAAAAAAACCTTTCGAAAGAAAGGTTTTAGTTGAATTATCGGGTATACATTTTAACTCTTAATTCTTGTATTTTATCGTCATCTAAGTACTCATCAAATGTCATATAACGATCAATAACCCCATTTGGCGTAAGCTCCACTACTCTATTACCAACAGTTTGAGCAAATTCATGGTCATGAGTGGTAAAAATAACAGAACCTTTGTAATTTTTCAATGAATTATTAAAAGCTGTAATCGACTCCAAATCCAAGTGGTTTGTTGGCTCATCTAACATTAAAATATTAGCTCGTTCCATCATCATTCTAGACAACATACAACGGACTTTCTCTCCTCCTGATAAAACTCTACTTGTTTTTAAAGCCTCTTCACCAGAAAAAATCATTTTACCTAGAAAACCTCTAATAAACACTTCATCACGTTCTTCTTCTGTTTTTGCATATTGACGTAACCAATCCACAAGCGTTAAGTCATTTTCAAAAAACGAATGATTTTCACTTGGTAAATAGGCTTGATTCGTTGTAACTCCCCAATCAAATTTTCCTGAATCTGCAACTTGATTGCCATTTAAAATTTCATAAAAAGCAGTTGTTGCACGAGAATCTTTTGAAAAAAGTACAATTTTATCTCCCTTAGCCATATTCAAATCTACACCTTTAAATAAAAGCTCTCCATCTACAGAAGCACTCAAATCTTGTACATTCAAAATCTGATCACCTGCTTCACGATCTTGATCGAATATAATAGCAGGATAACGACGGCTAGAAGGTTTGATTTCAGAAATATTCAATTTAGAAATCATTTTTTTACGAGAAGTCGCTTGTTTCGATTTCGCTACGTTGGCACTGAAACGACGGATAAACTCCTCTAATTCTTGTTTCTTCTCTTCAGCTTTTTTGTTTTGCTGTGCACGTTGTTTCGCAGCTAACTGGCTAGATTCGTACCAAAAAGTATAGTTACCAGAATAATGACTAATTTTATTAAAATCGATATCTGAAATATGTGTACAAACTGCATCTAAAAAGTGTCTGTCGTGAGAAACTACAATCACCGTATTTTCATAATTGGCTAAGAAATTTTCTAACCAAGCAATGGTTTCAAAATCTAGGTCGTTGGTAGGCTCATCCATAATCAACAAGTCAGGATTTCCGAATAAGGCTTGTGCCAAAAGGACACGCACCTTCATTTTTCCTTCCAAATCAGCCATCAAAGTATAATGATTATCCTCTGTAATACCTAAATTTGACAACATAGCAGCCGCATCAGAATCTGCATTCCAACCGTTCATTTCTTCAAATTGCACTTGCAATTCTCCAATTCTATCAGCGTTTTTATCATTATAATCCAAATAAAGCTCGTCCATTTCTTTTTTGACAGCATACAAAACTTTATTTCCCATCATCACCGTTTCAAGTACCGTATGTTCATCAAACATGTTGTGATTTTGGTTCAGCACTGACATTCTTTTTCCTGGTTCTAAATGAATATGTCCAGAAGTTGGATCCATTTCACCAGAAATTATTTTTAAAAAGGTAGATTTTCCAGCACCATTGGCTCCGATTACTCCGTAAACATTACCGTGAGTAAATGTAGTGTTTACTTCATCGAATAAAATTCTTTTACCAAATTGAACTGATAAATTATTAACTGTTAACATGAATTGCTTTTTTAAAAATTTTTTGCAAAAGTACAAAATTCGCTTTGTATAATTCTTAAATACTGATCGATCTTTTATAAAAATCAAAAAAAGAGGATATCATCAGACATCCTCTTTCAAAATTAATTTCTCAAAAAACAATAACCAAATTGAAAAGAAATTAACACCAGTTCAAATATTAATAGAAACTAAATAAACCAAACTTAATCAAACTAAACACTATTAATAATTGAACGAAAAATTATAATTCTACCATTTTTTTTAATCCTAAATAAACAGCCAATTCAACATCTGCATGCGCTTTGGAGTTGCATTTTTCTAATAACTCTTTCGCTGTGCTAGCATTATAATTGGAATTCTTTTGCAACTTATAAAACAATTGCTCTGACAAATCATGCAACGCATTGGATAAAGGTAAAAGAGGTTGTACCAATGGCGCATTTTGGCTTAACGCCTCTAATTCTTTATGATTTTGTATCCATTTATTCAAAAATAAAGCAATCTCTTTCTCTGATGATACTTCTTTATTTTTTACATATTCTTCAACCAATCCATTAAAAACCAATGCATCTTCTGCATCTGGAGTACAAGCATCAGCAAATAAAGTAAAAGGAGAATACATTTGATATTCTGTTCCTCCCGCATTACGAGAATAAATTTTTAAAGGTTCACAAACTGCAGAAAAAGTTTGCAAAGCAGTTGTATTTTGGTTGTTACTGATATTTCTCAACAACACTTCTTTATTTCTGATATGCGTAATTCCTAATTCTTCCAATCGAAAAGAAATGACTTTCAATCTTTTTCGCATACTTGCCAAATCCGTTACACTAGCATCAGACCAAAGTCTTTCAGCAATAGCGGCAGTTCTTGGCCAAAGTCTAGAATCAATTGTCTCGGGAGTAACCAATTCGCTCCACATTGTAGCTTCGCCTCCTAAAATTCTAGCTTTTTCTTCTGATGAAAGTGAGGCATTTTTAGGCATTGGATCATTCAAATAATGACTCTCAACTCCTTGAACCAAATCCACATAAAAACCATTGGACAAAACTGTTTTGTATCCATTTGTTGCCGCGGCTATCAAAGAACCACCAGCAGCTACGCCTTCGTTTGGTCCTTTCCAAGAATGAATAATGGCTTCTTTGGACATGTTTTTGGTCATTATTTCCTCCCACCCCATCAATTCTTTTTGATGCTTTTTTAACATCGGAATTAACTGCATCGTAAAATAAGTCTGCAATTCATGATTGTTGTCCAATTTATTCTTCTTCATAAATTCCTGAATCTTAGGATTAGCATCCCAATCTTTGCCTTCATTTTCATCGCCGCCAATGTGGAAATATTTCCCTGGAAACAATGGACAAACTTCATCAAAAATTTCACCTAACAACTGATACGTTCTTGGATTAGAAGGATCTAATGTAGGTGTAAAAATACCAGCATTTCTCTCTAACGAATAAGTTACTAGACCTGAAGCTTTCTGAGTAGTTTCAGAAGACCCTTTATTTATCGTCACAACTTTACTTCCTATTTCTGGAAAAGCTGTTAAAATTGCTGAAGCATGACCAGGCACATCAATTTCAGGAACCACAAGAATACCTCTATCAGCAGCATATTTTACAATACCTTTAATTTCTTCTTGAGTATAAAAAAGTCCATCAGAAGCTTTATTAGTAAGTACTTTATGCTTTTTCATTTCTATTCTCCAACCTTGATCGTCTACCAAATGCCAATGAAAAACATTCATTTTCATAGCAGCCATAGCGTCTAAGTTTCTTTTGATAACATCAACAGGTTGAAAATGTCTTGCAGCATCAATCATTAATCCACGCCAAGTAAAACGAGGCATATCTGTGATGGTTACGTTAGGAAAATAGAAAGAAGTAGCATTATTTTGAAGCAATTGCAAAAGAGTTTCCAATCCATGCATCGCACCTAAATCTGAGGAAGCATTGATTGCAATAACATTTGATTCAATAATCAATTGATAACTTTCGTCTTCATACAAGCCAATTTTTCCAGCTTTTACACAATTGATTTGCAACTGTGCATCAGGAAATTCATTGGTTGAAGTCACAAAACCTTGCTTAAAAAATAACCCAGTTCTACCATCCAATCGTCTTAAAAAATTAGAAGTAGCTACAAAAATTCTCGAATCAGGTTGCCCAGTAACGTTTACTTTAAAAGAAGAATTTAAAGTAAAATTTCCAGACTTGAATTCAATTTTTTGCGGCCAAGGCATTACATTTAAAGACTCTTTACTGACTTGAGCAGTAGTCGATAATGTTATAAAAAACAGAATAAAAAAGTATTTCATAAGTGGTTTGGGTATATAAAATCTTCAAGCAAGTGGTTAATCCTAATGTTAGAAGAACCATTCGACCAAGTAAACAACCGAATGGTTTTTTAATTTTTAATAATCAAATCGTTTAAATGCCTCAATGGCTTCATATTCTGCCAATCCTAAATCATCATACAATTTTGCAGTATTTTTATTGCGGTCTTCTGCACGTACCCAAAATTCTCTCGAATCGTTCCCTTGGAACATTACGCGATCTTTTTGAGATTGGTGGAATAAAATCGCTTGTCGTTTTAACAATACTTCGTCTGGACTTAAAGGAACTGCCATATCAATTTCGTGTAAATCCCATTCGTGCCAAGCTCCTCTGTATAGCCACAACCAACAATCTTTCATATAAGGCTTGCCTTTTAATTGTTTTAAAGCGGCAAAAATCGCATTCAAACATACTTCGTGAGTTCCGTGTGGATCAGCCAGATCACCAGCTGCAAAAACTTGATGCGGTTTAATTTTAGCGATGATATCAGTAACAATTTCAACATCTTCTGTTCCAATCGGATTCTTTTTTACTTGACCAGTTTCATAAAAAGGTAAATCTAAAAAGTGAACATTTTCATCTTTCAACCCTATGTAACGCACTGCGGCATACGATTCTCTTCTTCTTATTAAACCTTTTAATTTTCTAACTTCTAAAGAATCGATTTGATTGTCGTTCTTGTTTTTTAAGAAATCAATTACGGCTTGGAAGTTTATTTTACTACTATCTTCACCCACAAAATCATTACATACTTCTGCAAATTTCAAGGCCTCATCATCGGTTACAGCAATATTTCCTGAAGTTTGATATACTACATGAACTTCATGTCCTTGCTTTATTAATTTAGCAAAAGTACCTCCCATTGAAATCACATCATCATCTGGGTGAGGGCTAAATAAAATCACTCTTTTTTTAGCTGGATTAGCTCTTTCTGGTCGGTGTGCATCATCAGCATTAGGTTTTCCTCCGGGCCAACCAGTAATGGTATGCTGCAATACATTGAACATGTTAATATTCAAATCATAAGCTGATCCTTCTTGAGCCAACAAATCAGACATTCCATTATTATTATAATCTCTATCCGTAAGTTTTAAGATGGATTGATTTGTTTTTTGACACAACCAAACAATCGCTTTACTTTTTAGTTCTTGATTCCAAATGCACTCCCCTACTAACCAAGGCGTTTCAAAACGAGTAAGTCCAGAAGCAGCCGATTGATCCAAAACAAAAGTTGCGTTGGGATGATTTTGTAAAAAAGTAGCAGGTACTTCTGAACTAATTTCACCTTGTATAGTTCTTTTAATTACATCCGCTTTATTTTGCCCCCAAGCCAATAAAACGATTCGTTTAGAGCGCATAATGGTTGAAACTCCCATTGTAATGGCGCGTTTGGGTACATTATTAATTCCATTAAAATCAGAAGAAGCATCCACTCTAGTAATATGATCCAAAGTTATGATTCTGGTACCTGAATTGATGTGCGATCCTGGCTCATTGAAACCAACGTGACCTGTACGACCAATTCCTAGTAATTGAAAATCAAGACCTCCTACATTTTTAATATTCATTTCATAATCAATACAGTATTGATTCAATTCGTCGATAGCCACGGTTCCGTTTGGAATATGAACATTATCAGGATGAATATCAATATGATTAAAAAGA
Source organism: Flavobacterium polysaccharolyticum (assembly GCF_038739875.1). Classification (NCBI taxonomy): domain Bacteria; kingdom Pseudomonadati; phylum Bacteroidota; class Flavobacteriia; order Flavobacteriales; family Flavobacteriaceae; genus Flavobacterium; species Flavobacterium polysaccharolyticum. The sequence continues at coordinate 80,698 of NZ_JBCGDP010000019.1, read as the reverse complement.
TGTTGATGCATAAAATAGTGATAGCTCTGCTTGCTTTCTTTGTTCATTGGATAATATTCATCCAAGTTAAAAGTGATCACATTTTTAAAGCTTAAGCCTTCTTCTTTATGCATACGGACCAACTCTTCGTATACTTTTATCGGTGAAGAACCTGTTGCAAGACCTAAAACACAGTTTTCGTTTTTTTCTTGTTTGGTTCTAATCAAAGTTGCAATTTCTTCGGCTACAATTTTTGAGGCTTCAACTGAATTTTTAAAAATTTCGTTATGAATTTTTTCAAATCTAGTTTCTTCAAATTTACCAGCACTTTTGTAACTAATATCTGGTTTTATCTCTAAAGCATTTTTCATTGTACTATAATTTTAAATTCTAAATGTTTTTTTTGTTTTATTGTTAAATAGTCTGTTTTATTTCAAAACAAGATTGAGGATTTATTGTGTTTAATTTACTGATATATTCCGGTTTATATCTTAAAAATGTCAATATAGTTTTAAATATACCTCAAATGTAGGCCTATTATTTGTGGCAAAAAAATAAAAAAAACAAACGGTCAAAGTTTATATACCAACGACATTATTTAATCAATAAAGTGTTATTCGGTCTATAAATTTAGTTATTAGTCCCTAGTCATTAGACCTTAGCACAAGGCCAAGGACTAAGAACTAAGGACTATTAACTATGTACTAGAAACTAAAAGTTAGGTCCTGTAGTATCCCACCACAATCTTGTTCCTCCTGTATCAGGTCCACCTAATTTTGCTAAACCAGTAGCTACACCGCCAGCATTACCATCTTTTTCAGATTGCACGAAGTTTACTCTACGTACACCTAAAGCTGTAGATATTTTCCCTCCACTAGTGTTTTTAAGTACAGGCAACAATTTTGGATAACCTGTTCTTCTGTACTCAGACCATGCTTCTTGTCCTTCTGGGAAACCTGCAATCCATTTTTGAGTGATGATTTTTTGCAATTTCACTTCATTAGAATCAGCTGCATCCCAAGCAATAGTTACTGTATTTAGTGCAGCTCCATTATTTACAGGGAAATTTGGATCAACATAATCTTTGGCTGTTTTAGTATTGTCCGCAATGTATGCAGCTACACCTGAAACTCCATGTTGAGCAAAAGAGTTTGTGATTCCTAATTCATACAAACTTTGAGCTGTTCCTCCCATATTCCATCCTCTTAATGCTCCTTCAGCTCTTAATAAATAAACTTCGGCAGTTGTCATTAATACAATTTCTTTAGAAGTAACGATTGGTCCAATTTCAGAAAAATCTACGTGATCCGCTTTGGCTGCAATCTCGATACCTGTTCTAACACCTTTGAATTGACCAGGAAACTGTGCAGATGTTTTGAAAAACACAGGAAGTCTTGGATCTTCATATCCTCCCATAATTGACTCCATATCTGCTGACATTCTGATATCTCCCCAAGCACCACTGATGGTTGCAATTGGGTTGGTAAAGTTTGGTGAAACTACTTTGAAGATATCATCATTACTAGTCATCACACCGAATTTATGTGCCAATGCCTTCTCTGCTTCAGCTTTAGCCAAAGTTGGATTTTTCTTTACAATACGCATAGCTAAACGCAAACGTAAAGAGTTAGCAAATTTTACCCATTTTTTGTAATCCCCTTTGTAAGCAGTCAAATCAGTAGTTGCAAATGTTGAAGCTTCTCCAGCATCTACTCTTTTAGTTAAATCGGTAACAGCAAAATCTAATTCTTTGAACATCAAATTGTATACTTCTTCTTGTGAATCGTACTCAATTGTTTTGTCTGTAGTACCAAATTTAGAATATACAATTGGACCATAAGTATCCGTAATTCTATGCATTCCTTCCACTTTTAATATTAAAGCCAAAGCATAGAATTGATCGTATTTCCCTTTGGCTTTTTGTTCAACTGAGTAAGCATTGTACATTACATCACCGTAAGCAGCTCCCCAAGCAAAACCATTCCAACCATCTACTAAATCATAAGTAGTATTGTTTGTTCCTCCTCTAAATGCAGTTCCTGTTGCCATATAACCTGACCAAATATCTCCCTGAAGTCCTTGTTGTACTTGGTATTTCCATTCTGGAGTTAGAACAATGATGTTGTTAAACATAGGAGCAAAAGCACCTTTAATGTTATTGAAATCTTGTTCGTATTGTCCTTCGGTAATACCCTCTGGATTGGTATTAATATCCTCAAAATTGCTTGTGCAACTTACTGCTGCGAGTAAGGAAACACAAATAGCTGATTTTTTAATTGTATTGAATTTCATGTTTTATAAAATTAGAAAGTTACATTTAAGTTAAGACCTATACTTCTTGTAGATGGCATTCCAAAAACATCTACACCTTGTAAACCTTCACCTGTACTTAAAGAAATGTTTGGATCAAAAGGAGCATCTTTATAGATAAATCCTAAGTTTCTAGCAATTAAAGACAAGCTTGCTGATTGTAAAAATGGCAATTTCTTAGTATTAAAAGTATAACCAATAGAAATTTCTCTTAAGCTTACATTTGTGGCATCATACACATATTCTCCTGTTGCTCCAGCTCTACCTCCAATTTGGCTATAATATAATTGAGCATCCATTTTTCCAACATATGGAGAGCCATCAGGATAAACAGCATTTAGGACAATACCTCCATTGTTTCTTGCATCACCAGTAGCTTTTGAAACACCAAACTCGTCATTAGTCGCTTCTGTTAAACTCATCACATTGCCTCCAAATCTTCCATCAATCAATACATTTGCAAAGAAAGAACCGAATTTGAATGAGTTAGAAAAACCTATCATAAAATCAGGGTTTGAATTCCCTACCTCTTCAAAACCAGTTTTCTGGATACTTGCAGGTAATAATTTACCATTAGAATCAAACTCTTTAGGATTTAAAAGAACTCTACCCTGAGCATCTCTTTTAATATTAACTCCCTCAATTACTCCAAAAGGTCTACCTTGTTTTAAAACATATCTGTAGTTATTTACCCCAGCTTCAGTTAAGACTACTGTGCCTCCTAAATCTGTTGGAATTTCATCAACAATGTTTTTGTTTTTTGAATAATTAACAGTAGCATCCCAAGAAAATTTTTCTCCTTTAATGATTTTTCCCGTTACAACAGCCTCAATACCTTTGTTGGAAATACTTCCAGCATTAATACCATAATAAGTTACTCCTAATGGATTTGTTAGAGGAGCTAAAACTTGTAAGTATTGATTTTTTGTTTTAGAATCATAGTATGAAATCTCAAAACCTAATCTATTATCAAACATTCTCCACTCTGTACCAATTTCAATCTCTGATTTTAACTCAGGACGTAAAGAAGTTCCTGGTCGTGGAGCAACTAAAGGTTGTTTTCTTCCTTCAGAAGTATAAGTATATGTTGGAGAAGTTACATAAGGAAAAATATCATTACCTACTTGTGCATAGGTTGTACGAACTTTACCATAATTGATAAAATCTGGCATTTTTACCATTTCACTAAGAATAGCTGTTACACCAACAGATGGATAGAAAAACCCTGTATTTTCAGTATTTGCTAATGTTGAAGACCAGTCATTTCTAGCAGCTAGGTCTAAGAATAACATCTCTTTGTATCCGAAAGTTGTAGCAGCAAAAACAGATTGTACTTCTTTTCTAGCGTCAACAGTTTGCAAATTCAATGCATTATTTACAAAATTTCCTAATGTAAACCAGTTAGCGATTTGCAAACCTCCACCAATGCCTGAATCTAATGTTGTTCTTTTGTTTGCTAAAGTATTAGTAATGCTTGTTCCGATATTAGCATTAAAACTAAAGTTGTCATTGAATTTTGTATTGATTGTAGCTATCAAATCACCATAACGTTGGGTACTTAAGTTGTTAGTATCAATATACCTACCATTGATATGAGATAGCGTTCCTTGAGTTGTAGCAAAAATTTCTTTTGTAAATCCACTCTCAATTCTATTATAACTGTATCTAGCTGCTATTGTCAACCAATCTGTAGCTTTAAAATCTAAAGCTAAGTTTCCATTGAAGAAATTATTTGTGTCCTCTGATTGATTTCTGTTGATAGCCCAAAATGGATTCTGCATAATATCACGATTGGTCATCCAATTTTGAACATACATATTTCTAACAGGGTCAAATACTTCGAAATTCTTTTTATAATCATTAAAATCATTCCCTCTTGGCATTAAATATACACCCGTCAATGGGTTAAAATAATAACCGTTTACTGGTCTGTTGTTTACTGTTCTAGTGGTATAGTTTGCATTAGCAGCAACTGTTAATTTATCGAACAACTTGCCTGACTGACGGAAACCAAAGTTGTTTTGCTTCAAACCATTTCCAGGAATAATTCCAGAAGCTGTTGTGTTAGCATATGACAATGAAGTAGAAGCCACATCAGATGCAGTAGTAAAATTCACTGAAGAAATTTGAGTACTTCCTGTTTCAAAAAAATCTTTAACATGACCTCCAACTTTTTGCTTAGCCCCCCAAGATTCATCACCACCTGCAACTGCAACATAATCATTTTGGAATTTTGGTAAAAATGCTGCAGATTCAAAAGTTGTAACTGAAGAAACTTTTAATTGAGATTTTCCTTGTTTAGCTTTTTTAGTTGATAATAACACAACACCATTTGCTCCTTGTGAACCATATAAAACAGAAGCTGCTGCACCTTTCAATACAGTCATTCCCTCATAATCCTCAGGATTGATCAATGAAACTACATCACCACCATCACGGTTACCGCCTGCAGTGTCACCAAAAGCACTATTTGGTTGTCCAGAAGTTCCATTATACAAAGGAATACCATCAATTACATATAATGGTTGGTTGTTACTTACAGAAGAGTTACCACGAATCACTACTTTAGTTGACCCTCCAGTACCTCCAGAGCTTCTTGTTACTGCAACACCAGCAATTTTACCAGCTACCGTATTAATAATGTTAGCATCTTTTACTCTTGTGAATTCCTCACCTTTCAATTCTTGAGCAGCATAAGTAATAGATTTTCTAGTCTTCTTAATACCTAATGATGTTACTACTACTTCAGTTAACGCAGTTGTAACTCCACTTTTTAAAATTACTTTAATGGTATCTTCATCACCGACCAGTACTGATTTAGATTCGTAACCTAAATAAGATATTACTAAAGTATTACCTACACTTACTTTAATAGCAAAACTACCATCAAAATCGGTAGTGGTTCCTCTGGACTCTCCTTGCACTTGAACATTTGCAGAAGGAATTGGCGCGCCACTGGCATCAACCACCGTTCCTTTGAGCGTTTTTACTTGTGCAAATGAGAGTTGCGAAGCAAAAAAAATCATAACGATTAATAAAATTTGTTTCATTTTTTTAAATGTATTTGTTAGTTATGATGTAAACTTATTCTTAAGGTTTTGTTAAAAAAAATAAATTATACCAACAGTCACTTTTTTTAAACGAACGACATCTTTTGTTCAATAATATGTTTTGCGAAAACGTTTTCTTGTTTTGTAATTTGCTATTATTTTAATCATTAAATTCTTTTTTACTCAAAAAAGCTTGTTTTTATTGACAAAATGACTAAAGTTGCAAGTTCAAATAAAATGACAAAATAACACTTCCGAACCATAGATCCATATGAATAAAATAAAAGACATGAATTTCGATATCAAAATCCAGAATCATTTTTGGTTTTGGGGATGCTACTTTTTATTGAATTTTTTACGTTGGGGAGCTTATTTTAATGATTATGAATATTCCTTTAAATCCAATTTGATAGAATTTGCTTTGCATATTCCATTAGTATACTTGAATTTATTCGTATTAGTTCCAAAATTGATTTTAAAATCAAAATATTCACTCTATACTTTGGCACTATTAATTAGTTTAGGCTGTATTTATATTTTAAAAACGGGATTAACTTATTTTTTAATTTCAAAAAATATATGGCCCGAAGCCAATAGAGATTATCAACCTTTTGAAGTCAATCATATTCTTGCTGTTTGTATCGGCGAATTATATGTCTTAGCCATGGCATCATCTGTTTACTTAACATTAACCTGGCTTAGAGAACGTGAGAGAAACAGAATATTGAGAGAAAACCAATATAAGATCAAACTCGAATATTTGAAAAATCAAATTCAACCACACTTTTTCTTCAATACTTTAAATAATCTATATGCACTTTCACTTGAAGCTTCTGACAAAGTACCTAATGTAATTATCAAACTATCCCATTTGATGGAATATGTACTTTATGATATTGAAGGTACCAGATTTGTTCCTTTAATTAAAGAACTCGACTATATCCAAAATTATATCGAAATTGAAAAATTACGTTTTGAAAATGCAACCGTATTTATAAATCTGGAATCCAACATTGACCAAATAAGTGTTCCTCCGTTATTATTAATCTCTTTGATTGAAAATGCTTTTAAACACGGAGGAATTAACAATAAAGATTTAAAAATTAAAATTAATTGCAAAGTTGGCCCTCAAAACACCCTTGATTTTGAAATAATAAATAATTTTGTACTTTCACAACAAGAAAAATCAAAAAAAGGAATTGGATTAACCAATACCAAAGAAAGATTGAATTTAATATTTAAAAGCAATTATCAATTAAGCCATCAAATCAAGTTTAATTTCTACATAATTCGTTTACAAATACCTATAAGCAATGAAGATTAAGTGTGTATTGATTGATGATGAACCATTAGCTATTAAAATCTTATTAAACTATTTTCAAAATTTTCCTGAATTCGAAATAACAGCAACATTCAATAACTCAATTGAGGCACTTGACTATTTGAATACTAATTCTGTGGACACTTTGTTTATTGATATTAATATGCCGTTAATGTCTGGTTTTGAATTGATTCAATTGTATAAACATAAATCAGATACCAAGATAATAATTACGACTGCTTTCCGAGAATTTGCTGCAGAAAGTTACGATTTAGATGTTTTAGATTATTTGGTGAAACCCATTCCACTTCCACGTTTCATAAAATGTATTTCGAAAATTACGGGAGAATATCAAAACCGAATAATTACAAAGCAAGAGAATCATCGCATAGAACCACATATTTTCATAAAGGTTGATAAAAAAATGGTCAAAATCAATATTGATGAGATTCTTTTTATCGAAGGAATGAAAGAATACATCAAAGTGGTTACCCCAGAAAAGACATACATTACACACAAATCACTTTCCTCATTAACCGAAGAACTTCCAAAAGATCGCTTCATTCGTATTCATAAATCGTATACTATAGCCCTTGACAAAGTAAAAACAATTGAAGGAAATAGAATACAAATTACTTCATACACTATTCCTATCGGTAGAAATTACAGTAAGGAAGTGAAAAGTAAGATTTTAGATTAAAAAAACGAATCAGATGACCATATAAAAAAGGTCTTTTGGTAGAAAAAAATAGGTTGTTGGTTTAAAACTAACGATTTTTCGTCGAAATAATTTTTTTATATGTTAGTTAAGAAATACATTTACGGTATTGCAGCAACAATTATTTCACTAACCTATTAATTAAATTAAAATCATGAATTCTGAAAATTTAAAAACCAATTGGGGGCAATTTATTCCCCTAGTAACTGTCTTCTTTTTTTGGGGATTTGTCGCTGCAAGTAATGACATTTTAATTCCTGTTTTCAAAACTGCATTTAATCTATCACAAGGTGAAAGCCAGTTAGTTGCTTTTGCATTTTATATTGCCTACACAGTAGGTTCATTGATATACATGGGAGTTTCTGTAGTAATTAAAGAAGATTTGGTAAACAAAATCGGCTATAAAAACGGACTTTCATTAGGATTACTAATTTCAGCTCTTGGAACGCTATTGTTTTATCCAGCTGCAAATACTGGATCTTTTACATTAATGTTAGCTGGTCTTTTCATTGTTGGATTAGGTTTTTCATTGCAGCAAACCGTTGCCAATCCTCTTGCAATTGCCTTAGGCCCAATTAAAACAGGTTCTCAACGTCTAACTTTAGCTGGAGGGATAAACAATTTTGGGACTACTATCGGGCCGCTTATTGTTAGTTTTGCTATTTTCGGCTCAAGTACTAATGCCAATACAAGTGCAAGTATCGAAAGTGTGAAGATTCCATATTTAGTATTAGGAGTAGCCTTTTTATTAGTAGCAATACTTCTAAAATTTTCATCTTTACCAGACAAACCCGCTTTGATTGAAGAAACAGAAGCTCACGATGGAGTTCCTGCCAAAAAATCAGCTTTACAATACCCTCAATTAGTAATGGGTATGATTGCTATTTTCTTGTATGTTGGAGTTGAAGTATCTACAGCAAGTAATTTACCAGCGTACATGGAGAGCAAACTAGGCTTTTTAACGAAAGATGTAGCGCCATACATTTCCTTATATTGGGCAAGTTTAATGATTGGTCGTTGGACAGGAGCCGTTGAAGCTTTCACAGACAATATGAATTGGCAAAAAATATTAAGATTTATTGCTCCTTATTTAGCTTTTGGTGTGTTTTTGGGGGTTAATGCAATTGCAAATCATGACTTGACTCCTTTCTACGTTTACGGATTAGTAATTTTAGTTTTAATTGCTGCCGACATGGCTAGTAAAGGAAATCCAGCAAGAATGCTATTGATTTTTTCAACACTTGGAATCATAGCAACAGCTGTAGGAATGACAACAAGTGGAATGGTAAGTGTTTATGCCTTGACAAGTGTTGGCTTGTTTTGCAGCACATTATGGCCTTGTATCTTTACATTAGCAGTAAGCGGACTTGGAAAAAACACTAGCCAAGGAAGTAGTTTCTTGATTATGATGATTATGGGTGGTGGTTTTATCAGTGTATTACAAGGAAAAGTAGCTGAAGGAATCGGAATCCAAGAAAGTTATATCGTTGGAATTCTCTGTTTTGCTTACTTGGCTTTTTATGCTTGGAGAGTAAGCGGAATCCTGAGAGCGCAAGGTATCGATTTCGATAAAAAAATTGCTGGAGGACACTAGCAAAATCTTAGTTAATTACACACTACTAACCGAGTAAATATTTTCAATACAAAGGGCTAATTTTTAAAGTTAGCCCTTTTTTAATAATTTACTGTTTGCAAAAACGAAAAATCATGAGTTCTAAAGATCTTTAAAAAAAGTTTATCGGTTAGCCCAATTGACAAGGTTTCCTTCGATAAACTCTTTATCTTAGATTTCAGCACAATCAAGCAGTTTTCCGATGTAATGAAAAGTGTTGGGCGAAACCCAAAAAAAAAAAAGAAAGGTGGATTAAATGCTCATATGCTTATTGATGCGCATTCACAAACTCCAACATTTGTAAAAATTAGCGAAGCCAAATCACACAACAAGAATTTCATGCCATACCTGAATTTAGCTCCTCACAGTATGATTGTTTTTGACCGGGAATCATTATCTACAATTTATCAAATTCACCCAAAACCAAATCAGTTTTGTATGTCAATTAAAGAAAAATGCAGTTTATGAAGTCTTTGAGCAATTGTTTTGTCAAATACAGAACGACTCTAGCTTTGGGATTTTGAAAGAAGACATGTCCACCTGAAATATACCGATGAAAAACAAGGAAACCACTTGTCTACGCAAGATTACTTATCAGGATGATAAAGGTAAGATCTATGAGTTTATCACCAATAATTTTGAAATAAGCAATCAGGAAATTGTCTTGATTTATAAAACTCGTTGGCAGATTGAATTGCTTTTAAAAAAATTGAAACAAAACTTTCAATTACACTATTTTTATTCAGAGACCAAAAATGGAATTAAAACCCAAATATGGATTACACTTATTGCTCAACTACTTTTAACTGGGATTAAGAATCTTTTATTGTATAATTTTTATGTTTGTCGGTTGATAGTGATAGTTTAAGAATTTTGAGAATCATCATTTATATTTAGCTATTGAACTATAATTTTTAGCGTTTCAATTTTAGAATTTTGCCTCAGCTGTACAATGTAGATACCAGTTAAGGGAAATATCGATTGGTCTATTTTATACTGATTACTTTTGAATTCTGATTGGTGTAATACTTTACCCTGTACATCAATGATTTTAAGAACAGTATCTTCTGAGGGATCTAACCCATCGATGGTTACAGCTTCATTTATAGATGGATTTGGATAAGCGGTAAAGAGTTTATAATCATTTTCTGCAACCGACAACGAAGTTGGAGTAGATAGTATTTCAAATCCAAGCTTTCCTGCATACAAACTACGTTTGCCAGTAAGATTGTTTAATTTTCCATCAGCATCAAAGTCCGTACTTAAAAGTTTAACATTCTGGGGTAAAACCTCTTCTGACCCACCACTATATGAGAATAAAAAATTTGTTGCTACCCAAGCATTTGCAGACAGCTTAACATTTTCTCCTCCGTTCCATGCTTCAGTTCTTATCGAGGCAATGGAATTAGGCGCTATAATTGTGTTGCGATAAGTATGTATATTGGTTGGATTACTATATGTAGTATTTAAATTCCAAATTATTGGACCCGATTCCCAAGCTACAATGTTAGATTGTATATAGTTATAACAAATTTCTTGATTATAGATAAGTCCTGACACTTGATTGTTATTCATTCTAATCATACTATAAGGTGCTTCACCTGTTAAGTGATTAAAGCGAATGGTTTGATTTTTAGTACTTCCCTTAACATGAAAAAATGCTGATCCATTTGAAGAAGGGAAATACACATTTGTAAATTTGTTGTTTTCGAGAAGAACGCCATCACAAGTGTAGGTAACAACAAGCTGCATTGAGGCTGTTGGTAATACTTCGCAGTCGACAATAGCTACATTCTGGGTAAACGTTGTACCATTCAAAAACACGATACAAGACGGATTATCTGTGCCTGATGTGCCAAAAGTTTGATTGCTAAATTTTAATTTCCAGAACAAATAATTCGAGTTTTTTGTGGAAATTTGTATAATTCGATTGTTTTCTTGATCAGTTCTAGAACCTCTAAATTCCATTCCGACAAAGGCTACATCTCCAGTATTTACGAAAAAATGACCATTATTCATGTTAAATACAACATCACTTTCAACAGCTAAGAATGATCTCGGTTTAATATTGGGGTCGATGGCACAGTTTGTATTTGGTATTCTTCCATAGACAGGGTAAGTACCTCTTTTGAATACAGCAATTTTATTGGCAAAAGTGGCATCGGTATCACTATTTCTCCATAAGCCTGTTGGGATAGAAGCTAACGGACTATTCCATGTTCCTGTATTTGCATCGTTTCCATTTACTTGATCCAAAACGACAAAAGCCGTTTCATCCGTTTGTACAGTCCAAATGGCATTGGTAGTTGCGCCAGATTGATCGGTTACTTTAATGTTAAAATTGCCTGTTCCACTAGGATTTGGCCATGAAACCGTGGCGTAACCATCTGGATAGTTATGAGCAATAAGTCCCGTGATTGGATCTATTGTTCTATTCATTTCGCCAACAATAGTCGCTGTGCTTGGTCCTGAAACAATTTCATATTTAAAAGGAGCTTCTCCACCTTGAATGCAAATACGGGTTTGATAGGTCCAGTTACTACTTGCTTTTCGGTGTAAAGCATTGTTGGGTGTTTCTGCATCAGGTCTCGGATAGAGAAGTCGTAAGGGTAGTTTTTGCCCTACTTTATAGTCGGAAGCGATAAGCCAATTTTGGGAAAAAACAACAGTGCCGGAGTGTAGAAAAAGCAAAGCAAACAAGATAGATTTGATATTACTCATGGTTTTGATTTTTGTTTGTGATTAACTTAATATTGCAGTATAATTCAATTATTGAACTACAACTTTTAGCGTTTCAATTTTAGAACTTTGTTTCAGCTGTACCATATATATACCAGTTAAAGGAAATATCGATTGGTCTATTTTATACTGATTACTTTTGAATACTGACTGATATAGTAATTTGCCTTGTAAATCAATGATTTTGATAAAAGTGTCTTCTGATGGATTTAAGCCCTCGATGGTTACAGCTTCATTTATAGATGGATTTGGATAAGCGGTAAAGAGTTTATAATCATTTGTTTGCACCGATAAAGGAACTTCCGTCGATAATATTTCAAAACCAAGCTTTCCTGCATAAAGGGTTCTTTTTCCAGTAGCATTATTGATAGTGCCATCAGCATTGAGATCATTAGCAAGAAGTTGTGCATTTTGTGGAGCTACTAATTCATATCCCGAGTGATATACCAAGTAATTTGATGCCCAAGCATTCCCTGAAAGTTTCACATTGTCACCGCCATTCCAAGAAGCAGCAGAAATAGCGTAGTTAGGAGTTATAACGGTGTTGCGATAACAGTGTGTGTTGACTGCGTTGCTAGTTGCAGTAGCATTCTGATTCCACATTATGAGACCCGATTCCCAAGCTACCATATTAGATTGCAAATAGTTATAACAAACTTCTTGATTTGAAGCTCGTAATGCTGGGTTTTGCTGATTACTCATTCTAATCATACCACTTGGTGCAATCCCAGATAGTTTATTAAATCTTACGCTTACATTATTTGAGTCATCTTTTAAATGAATTAAGACAGAGCCATTTGAAGCCGAAAGGTTAGCATTAGTAATTTTATTGTTCTCGACGAGAACGCCATCGGTAGCGAAGGTACAAATGAGTTGCATGGCAGCCGTAGATAACCATTCGCAGTCCACAACAGCTATGTTATTGCTAAATGTAGAAGCATCCATAAATACTATACAAGCTGGATTGTCAATAGGATTTATTCCAGTTGTCTGATGGCTAAATTTTAATTTCCAGAACAAATAATTCGAGTTTTTTGTAGAAACCTGAATGATACGATTGTTATTTAAATCGGTTCTAGAACCTCTAAATTCCATTCCGACAAAGGCTACATCTCCAGTATTTACGAAAAAATAACCATTATTCATGTTAAATACAACATCACTTTCAACAGCTAAGAATGATCTCGGTTTAATATTGGGGTCGATGGCACAGTTTGTATTTGGTATTCTTCCATAGACAGGGTAAGTACCTCTTTTGAATACAGCAATTTTATTGGCATAAGTGGCATCGGTATCACTATTTCTCCATAAGCCTGTTGGGATAGAGGCTAAGGGACTATGCCACGTTCCCGTATTTGCATCGTTTCCATTTACTTGATCCAAAACGACAAAAGCAGTTTCATCCGTTTGTACAGTCCAAATGGCATTGGTAATTGCACCAGATTGATCGGTTACTTTAATGTTAAAATTGCCTGTTCCACTAGGATTTGGCCATGAAACCGTGGCGTAACCATCTGGATAGCTATGAGCAATAAGTCCCGTGATTGGATCTATTGTTCTATTCATTTCGCCAACAATAGTCGCTGTGCTTGGTCCTGAAATAATTTCATATTTAAAAGGAGCTTCTCCACCTTGAATGCAAATACGGGTTTGATAGGTCCAGTTACTACTTGCTTTTCGGTGTAAAGCATTGTTGGGTGTTTCTGCATCAGGTCTCGGATAAATAAGTCGTAGGGGTAGTTTTTGCCCTACTTTATAATCGGAAGCGATAAGCCAATTTTGGGAAAAAACAACAGTACTCAAGCTTAGAAAAAACAAAGCAGATAAGATAGATTTGGCATTAATCATACGTATGAATTTATTTAACATTTAGATAGTAATGTATTGATTTTCAAAATATAAAAAATTATTACAAATAAAATAGTCTTTAGCACTTATTGAAAAAATAAGATTAAATAGAATACATTTTTGATTCATTTATTGTATTTGGGTATTGAAAAACTAGTTCTTACTTTTTAAATTTAGTTTACTATAAAAAATGATCATAGTCTAAGTGTTTATACTTGATAAAGTAACAAAGGAAATTGGGCGAGGGACACCCCATTTCCTGACAAACAAACAACAAAAAAGCACTTTATAGTACCAACAGCGTTTTTGGAAAATAATCCCATTGTCCTTTATAAAATTCTAGAAATACAAAGATAATATTGGTATTTATTATAAAACTCACTATAAATAGTGAGTTTTTATTTTGGTTTTATGTGTTTTGGGTTATTCAAAACAATAGACGTACGTATACTAAACGACAAAAAGAAATAAATCTGCAAACCGCGCAGTTCTGAAAAACAAGAGCGGTAGATTTTTGATTAAAAAAAGTAACATTTACTTGGGTTAATAATCTTTTATTGTCTAATTTTTATGTTTGTCGGTTGATAGTGCTAACTAAACAAAAAAGTCCCATTTCAATGAAATGGGACTTTTTTATTACGCGATTAAGAGAGAAATTCTCTTTAATATTCTATTACTTATTTCCTTTTTCGAAGTCAGCAACAAATTGAGCTAATCCGATATCAGTTAATGGATGTTTTAATAAACCATAAATTGCAGAAAGTGGTCCTGTCATTACATCAGCACCGATTTTAGCACAATTTACAATATGCATAGTATGACGAACAGAAGCGGCTAAAATTTGGGTTTCATATCCATAATTATCATACACTAATCTTATTTCTTCAATCAAATTCAATCCATCAGTAGAAACATCATCCAAACGCCCAACAAATGGTGAAACATAAGTTGCTCCAGCTTTTGCTGCTAAAATAGCTTGACCTACAGAAAAAACAAGCGTTACATTAGTTTTGATACCTTTATCAGAAAAATATTTGGCCGCCATTACCCCTTCTTTGGTCATTGGTAATTTCACAACGATTTGCTCGTGTAATTCAGCTAATTCTTCTCCTTCTTTGATCATTCCATCATAATCCAAAGCATTAACCTCGGCACTAACATCACCTTCTACCAAATTACAGATATCAACATAATGTTTTAAAATATTGTTTTTCCCAGTAATACCTTCTTTAGCCATCAAAGAAGGATTTGTTGTAACCCCATCCAAAACCCCTAATGCCTGAGCTTCTTTTATTTGAGCTAAATTAGCTGTGTCTATAAAAAATTTCATAATTATTAAATTTTAATTGTGTGTTTTTAAATTGCCTGCAAAATTACAATTTAGAATCTTAATTTAGCACCAATTGCTAAATCAATTCTCCATAAATTTTCATATTCTTCTTCATTCAGTTTTATTGTTTCAGAAGTACCGTCAGCATAGGTGTATTTTAGCTTTTTCAACATTCCGCCAATAAAATTAACTTGTGGACCTATCAAAAAATTTGGTGCTAATCTAAAATGATATCCCATTCCACCAATCATACCCAAATTTCCACCAGTAATCTTTAATGGATTTCCAATAATTTTAGAATCATTTTGATAACCAATATATCCAATGGCTAATTCTAAATTTGCTTCACCAGTTCTTGCACTTTCATTTTCTGAAAGTATAATGGATGGACCAATAAATGTAATGCTAATATCATCACTAAAAGCACCACTTATTACAGTTCCATCATTCAAAATAATAGATTGATTTTTTATAGTCCCACTAGATTGGTATACATTATACTTTACCCCAAAACCATTTCTACCATCTTTTACGTAATAAGCTGTTAAATCATAACTAATTCCAGACTTTAAATCTCTGAAATATTTTTTTTGCTCAGAATTTAAACCATCTGGAGAGGAAGCCAATCTATAACTCTGAGCAATATTAGCAAGAAATAAAAACTTTGATCTTTTATATGAGATACTATTAAAGACTTCATTTTTAGAATCAATTATATCTGAAAAATGAAAATCTTTTTTATTCTTAGTAGTATCAATTAAAGATGTATTTGTTAAACTTTTAAAAAAATTGGTTTCTGCAAGTTCATTTCTTGGAATTGAGTTTATATTATTCTTAACTGAGCCTAGACAAATAATAGGAAAAACTAATAGTAATTTTTTAAACATTTCTTTTAATTTTAATTTATAGTTTATAATGATTCATAAGCATTTTTTCATAGACTTTATCTGGCAATATTCTTTTAAGAACAATTGAGAATTTCTGCATAAAAGCGCCAACTTTATAATGAATTTTTGGTGATGCCGAATTAATAATTTGATAGACAGCTTCAGCCATTTCGTTAGGATTACTTCCACTATCAACATGTGCATTCATAGCTTGCAACGTTCTACCATAAACCTCCTGATAAGCAGAGCCTTCAACAACTGGGGCATGATATCTTCCGGCAGCAATATTAGTAGCAAAATCTCCTGGTGCCACATTAGTGATTGAAATTCCAAAATCTTTGACTTCCATACGTAAAGCTTCCGTAATAAGTTCTAAAGCTCCTTTAGAAGCTGAATATACGCTTCTGTAAGGTAAGCCCATATATCCAGCAATTGAAGTCACATTGATGATCAATCCTGATTTTTGCAGACGCATTTGTGGCAAAACAGCTTTTATGACTTCTATTGGACCAAAAAAATTAGTCTCAAAATTGTTTCTAATTTCATCAGCGGGAATTTCCTCTAAAGGCCCTGTAATACCCACACCAGCATTATTTATAACTATATCAATTTTTCCCGAGGAAGCTATAATGTAATTAACAGCATCTTTGATAGAAGCACTATTTCTAACATCTAAAGCAATTAAAGGGAAAACAGAATCACGATTTTTTTCTGGATGACGACTAGTCCCAAAAACTACAAATCCTTTTTTGTGCAAATACTCTCCAATAGATTTACCTATTCCTGATGATCCACCAGTAATCAAAACTACTTTATTCATTATTTTAAAATTTATGGATGTGGTAAAAATAAAAAAATCTTCCCTTAGGAAGACTACATTTAATCAAAAGAAATAAAAAAAGGCAAGCGACCTACATCGCACCGCTCAACCGCTTACCCTTGCTGCGTTCCCACCCTGGGGGAGTCTGCAGGAGCTGGTCGTGTAGGACTTGCCAGTGCAAATATACAATCTTTTTATATTTTTGCAAGAGCTTTGACTCTTAAAAATATCGTTGTATATTGGCTTATCCTAAAAA
This sequence comes from Flavobacterium polysaccharolyticum, assembly GCF_038739875.1. Lineage (NCBI taxonomy): Bacteria > Pseudomonadati > Bacteroidota > Flavobacteriia > Flavobacteriales > Flavobacteriaceae > Flavobacterium > Flavobacterium polysaccharolyticum. The sequence goes on along the minus strand of NZ_JBCGDP010000019.1, from coordinate 63,828 downwards.
TTCAAACATGAAAAAACTCAACGTCCTTTATATCATTTTATTAGGAATTATTTTAACCAACTGTGGTGATACAAAAAAAGGTGAAAATTCTATTTTTACTATTGATAATTCTGCTTTTAAACCTTTTTATACAGCAAAAGATGTCTTAAAAGTCGGTGTTTTGAATCCAAATTCTAAAACAATTGACAGTATTGTATATTATATCAATGATATTAAAATCTTCACTGGCAAAGGAAATGCAGCTCTTGATTTTCCATTCAATAATCAAAAATTAGGTTACCAAAACATCAAAGCCTTGGTTTATTTTGGAGGAGATAGCTCTGAAGCAACCGCTAGAGTTGAATTGGTTTCTGATATCGAACCTAAATTGCTAAAATATGCAGTTGTAAATACCTATCCTCATGATGTAAAATCTTTTACCGAAGGATTAGAGTTCTATAAAGATACACTATATGAAAGTACTGGCCTAAAAGGTTCTTCTTATATCAGGAAATATGATTATAAAACAGGAGAAATTTACAAACAAATAGATTTAGACTCTGCTTATTTTGGTGAAGGAATTACAATTTTAAACAATAAAATTTATCAATTAACGTGGGAACAAAAAACTGGTTTTATATATAATGTAAATACTTTTAAACTAGAAAAAAAATTCACCTATAGTAAAGAAATAGAAGGCTGGGGAATGACCAATGACGGAAAGTCAATTTTTCATACAGATGGCACTGAAAAAGTATGGACTTTAAACCCTTCAACTCAAAAATTAGAAAGTAATGTAAATGTATATTCCGGTAATTCTAAAATAAAAAAAATAAATGAACTCGAATATATTAATGGCAAAATATACACTAACATTTGGCTAAAAGACGCCATTGCGGTATTCAATCCATTGAATGGAGCCGTTGAAGGTGTTTTGGATTTATCAAAATTAAGAAAAGAATTAAAAAGCTCAACAGCGGAAGCTTTAAACGGTATTGCATACAACCCAAAAACCAAAACCATCTTTGTTACAGGTAAAAACTGGGATAAAATGTTCGAGATCAAAATATCTGAATAAAATTTATAAAACAAATACACAAGTTTCACAGATTTCATGATTGTTCTCATGATTATTTGTGAAATTTGTGTTTATATACTTCATTTATGACTACATTAATTACCAACATAAAAGAACTTTTACAAATACGAAACTCAGATATTACAAAGGTTTCTGGTACAGAAATGGCTATTTTGCCTACCATCAAAAATGCGTATTTGGTTATCCATAATGATTTGATATCAGATTTTGGTTCCATGGAAAACCTACCCAACCTAAAGGCAGACACAACTATTGATGCTTGTGGAAAAATAATACTCCCTTCTTGGTGTGATAGTCATACACATATTGTTTACGCTGGAAATCGTGAACAAGAATTTGTTGACAGAATCAACGGTTTGACTTATGAAGAAATCGCAAATCGTGGTGGTGGTATCTTAAATTCAGCCCAAAAATTAAACGAAACCTCTGAAGAAGAATTGTATCGTCAATCAGAAGAAAGACTTAAGGAAGTCATACAATTGGGAACTGGTGCCGTAGAAATAAAATCGGGATACGGATTAACCGTAGAAGGAGAACTAAAAATGTTACGCGTCATTAAAAAATTAACCAACAACTATCCAATTGCTATCAAAGCTACATTTTTAGGGGCACACGCCTTTCCTAGCCAATTCAAAGACAACAAAAAAGCCTATATTGACTTAATTATTAACGAAATGCTTCCTAAAATTGCTAACGAAAATTTAGCTGATTTTATCGATGTTTTTTGTGAAAACGGCTATTTTACCGTAGCACAGACCGAACTAATTATAGCTGCTGGAATTCGATATGGATTGCAACCAAAAATCCATGTCAACCAGTTTAACTCTATTGGCGGAATTCAAGTTGGAGTTCAAAACAAAGCGCTTTCTGTAGATCATCTTGAAGTAATGACTCCAGAAGACATAGAAGAACTAAAAGGGACTTCAACAATGCCAGTTGCTTTACCTTCTTGCTCCTATTTTCTGAGTATCCCTTACACACCTGCGCGTGAAATGATAAAAGCCGGACTACCGTTAGCCTTAGCTACAGATTTTAACCCAGGTTCTACACCATCTGGAAACATGAATTTTGTTGTTGCAACTGCTTGTATCAAAATGAAGATGACACCTGAAGAAGCTATAAATGCTGCTACCATCAACGGAGCATACGCCATGGGAATCAGTTCTACTCATGGAAGCATTACTATTGGAAAAAAAGCCAATCTTATCATCACAAAACCTATCCCTTCCTATTATCAGATTCCTTATGCTTTTGGAAGTAATCTAATAGAAAGTATAATTTTGGATGGCAAGCTTTATCAATAAAAAAGGAGGAATTTACATTCCTCCTTTTTCATAAAAATCTAAATTTTATTTATTATCTCAAAGTAAAACTTGTTTTAGAAACCAATACATCTTTATCGAAAATATTGATAAAATAAGTTCCTGCTTCGAAGTTTTTACCCGGTAAATCTTTAGAAACATTTACAGTTTTATTTTCATAGGCTACTGTAGTAGCAAAACTATAAGTCAAACTATTCTCTCCAAAAGTCTCGGTTTGCTTTTCTCCTAAAACATTGTTTTTACTATCAATAACCTGAACATAATAGGTTTTGTCTCCAGATTTTGCAATTTGATTTTCGGCAATAGTAAAGCTAATTTTCAAGATATCAGCTCTAGTTGCTTTATCTGTCTCAATTTGTTTTCCTGAGCTTTTTAATTTATAAGCTGAAGTTTTAGTATTCAAAATAGTTAATTTTGCTCCTTTTTCAACGGTTTTAGAAAGTTCTTCATTTTGACCTACTAGTACCTCGTTAAACTTTTTAGATTCACCAAGAACAACTACAGTACTATCTCTTTGAGCCGTAACTTTTTCATTAGCTATTTTCAATCCTTCATTTTCTGTCATCAAAGCTTTCATTTTATTTTGCAAAGCTGATAATTGCGTCTTGAATTTTGAAACGTCACCTTTAGATTGATTCAATTCATCCATTAGAGCAACAATTTTGTCTCTTTCTTGGATTAATTCTTCAGACATTGAAGTATTTTCAGCAATTGCTGCGTCATAAGTTGTTTTTAACGTTTGTAAATCCTTCATTACAGATTCTTTTTCCGTTAAAGTTGTTGTTAATTCCGATTTGACAACCTCTGCGTCGGATGACATTTTGAAAATATATACTAAACTACCTACTAATAATACTGCTAAAACGGCAATAATTGCCTTTAGACTTGAATTGTTTTGTTCTTTTTCCATGCTTTTTTAATTTTTATTCAAATTTAGGGATATAATACAAAGGTATAACGTCTGTTGACATATTTATAGTATTTTTGAAATAAAAAAAATGGAAAAATTAATCCAATTCACCTTGAGTGACCTGGCTAAAATTACCAATCACAGAAGTGGCGAAATCAAGTTTGGTGAAAAAATGGTTACTATACCTAAAGATGCCGATCTTGTCTCTTTCATAAAATCTACAGAAGCAAAATATGTTTTACTAGGCATTCCAGAAGATATAGGTATTCGAGCGAATTATGGCAGACCGGGAGCAGCCTCTGCATGGGAAAATGCCATAAAAAGCATTGCCAATATTCAACATAATAGATTTTGCAAAGGCAGCCAAATTCTTGTTTTGGGGCAAATAGATGTAAAAGAAGAAATGAATGAGGTCAAAAATCTGGATTTTAATGATGTAGATGACCGTTCAAAACTGAGTCAATTGGTAAAAAAAATTGACAAAGAAGTATCATATATCATTTGTAAAATTATTCAAGCTGGCAAAATTCCAATAATCATTGGTGGAGGTCACAACAACTCCTACGGAAATATAAAAGGAACCGCTCTGGCCAAAGGGAAAGCCGTCAATGCCATAAATTTTGATGCACATTCAGACTTTAGAATTCTAGAAGGAAGACACAGTGGTAATGGTTTTTCGTATGCCTTTGAAGAGGGATTTCTAAAAAAATACTTTATCTTCGGATTACATGAAAATTATACATCAAAAAGTGTTCTTGATATTCTCAAAAAACTAGAAGATAGAGTTCGATACACTACTTATGACAGTATTAATGTTCGTAAAGAAAAAGATTTCAGACAGGAAATAGCCGTAGCGCTTGATTTTATTAAAAATGATCCTTTTGGAATAGAAATAGACCTAGATGCTATTCCAAATATAGCCAGTAGCGCCATGACTTTAAGTGGTTTTTCAATTGAAGAATTACGTTCTTTCATTTCCTTTTTTGCCAAACAAAAAAATGCGGCTTATATTCATATTTGCGAAGGCGCTCCAGATCTAGATCAAGAACAAAATAATCATTTAATTGGCAAATTAATCGGCTATCTTGTCACCGATTTTATAAAAGCATACAATCAAAATCTACTATAGGGTATTTTTAAGAGACATGTGATAATCAAAATAAAAACCTTCGTTTCATAAATAAATAGGCAACAAAAATAATAACACTATCTTTGTTGCCTTATTCTTTGTGCTAATCAGAGAATTTAAATTTCAAAAATATGTTATTCGAAGATTTATCACTTTCAAAAAGTATACAAAAGGCAGTGTTTGAAGAAGGTTACACTGAACCTACTCCTATTCAAGAACAAGCGATCCCATTAGTGCTCTCTGGTAGAGACCTTGTCGGTTGTGCACAAACTGGAACTGGAAAAACAGCTGCATTTGCTATCCCTATCATTCATCAACTCCATCGAATTGTTGGCTCATCCAAAAAAGCGAAATTAATAAGAGCGCTTGTTGTTACCCCAACAAGAGAACTTGCCGTTCAAATTGGGCAAAATTTTGACACTTATGCAAAATATACTAATCTGACTCAATTAACGATTTTTGGTGGTGTTTCTCAAAACCCACAAGTAGACACTTTACGACAAGGAGTAGATGTACTAATTGCAACACCTGGGAGACTGCTAGATCTTCATAAACAAGGATTCATCAATTTGGATCATTTACATACTTTAGTTTTAGATGAAGCGGATCAAATGTTGGACATGGGATTCGTAAATGATGTCAAGAAAATTGTAAAGTTAACTCCTAAAAACAGGCAAACACTTCTTTTTTCCGCGACTATGCCAATTGCAATAAGAGAATTAGCAGAAATGTTTTTAACCGATCCAGCTACGGTTACCGTCTCTCCTGTCTCTTCTACTGCTGAAAAAGTAGAACAACGACTGTATTTTGTAGAAAAATCTGAAAAACGTAATTTATTGTATCATTTGATAAAAAATGAAGATTTAAGCGATGTTTTAGTTTTTTCAAGAACCAAACATGGTGCTGACAATGTTGTAAAGGCACTGCGTAAAAAAGGTATACCAGCCGAAGCAATTCATGGCGATAAATCTCAAAATGCTAGACAAAGAGTTTTAGATGCTTTCAAAAATAAAGAAGTTGGTGTTTTGGTAGCTACAGATATTGCTGCAAGAGGAATTGATATTGATCAATTGCCATTTGTAATTAACTTTGATTTACCTAATATTCCCGAAACTTATGTTCATCGAATTGGACGTACTGGTCGTGCTGGAAATGGAGGTATTGCCATTTCGTTTTGTGGAAAAGACGAACATCCTTATTGGAAAGATATTCAGAAATTAATTAAAGTTGATGTGAAAACGATTACAGATCATCCATTTCCATGGCAATCAGGTAATCCTACTGAACCCAATGAAAAACCAAAAAATTCAAACCGAAGTGGCGGGGCACACAAATCCAGAAAATCAGCAAATGCTAAACAAAATAAAAAACGTTGGTACTAACCAGCGTTTTTTGTATGATGTATTAATGTACTCATTGCATTAAAAAGCTTAGACTGATCAAAAGGTTTAATGATAATATCATTCAATCCCGCCAAAAGAGCTTCTTCTGCTATTTCTTCTTTATCAAATGCCGTCAGGGCAATAATTGGGGTTTGTATATTTTTATTTCGTATCAATCGAGTAGTCTCAAAACCATTCAATAATGGCATGTTGATATCCATTAAAATAATATCAAAAATTTCTTTTTCTAACATTTTTAAAGCTTCATAACCATCATCAACTACATAACATTTATAATTATTTTTTTCCATTATTTTTTTGGTTACTAACTGGTTGATTCTGTTATCTTCTACTACTAATACTTTAAAAATTTGACTAGTTGATAAATCTACTCTGATATTATTAATAAGTTCATTGGTTTTTTCAAGATCGCTTTCAAAAGGAATACAAAAACTAAAAGTAGTACCTTCTCCAAGAGCACTCTCTAATGTGATATCGCTTCCGAACAAATCTAATAATCTTTTCACTATAGACAAACCTAATCCGGTACCTTGATAATCAGTATCATTACGTCCTACCTGCACAAATTTATCAAAAATCTTATCTTGATCTACATCTGCAATTCCTACACCTGTATCTTTAACTTTAAAACCGATATAATTATTACTTCCTTCTATCTTTTCTAACGTGGCGGTTATAGTAACTGTACCGTTTTTGGTAAATTTCAGAGCATTACTTATTAAGTTCATAATGATCTGAGAAAAACGTAATTTATCACCAATCACATATTCTGGAATATTAGTATCAACCGATAACTCTATTTTATTCTTATTATTCTGAGATAAAAAAGAAAGAGAACGAATAATCATTTCTATTTCGTCTGAAATATTAAAAGTCATACTTTCTAAAACTACCCTATTCTCCTCAATTTTATTAATCTGTAATATATCATTTACAAGAGAAAGTAAGTAACGAGCAGAAAATTTAAGCGAACTTAAATGAGAACTTTTTGATAAATCTTTATATTCATCAATCAACATATTGGTTATACCAATAACACCATACAAAGGTGTTCTTAACTCATGACTAATCGTTGAAACAAACTGTGATTTCATTTGTGAGGCCTCTTCTGCTTTCTCTTTTGCCAGTAATAAATCGTTATTAGCAACAGTCAATTCTCTATTTATTTTTCTTTTAAAAATATTGTTTCGAATCAAAGTAAAAATTAACATTAACAGTACAAAAAGAACAATTACAAATAAAATTACTATAATTTTTGATTTTCTAAGATTCTGGTTTTGAGCATCTTTAATCAACTCAACTTTGGTTAATTCTCTTTTGTATTCATCTAATTCTAAATTTAAACCAGCAATCGAAGCTTTAAAAAGTTTATCTTCATTGTATAGTTTTTCCTTTAACTCATCAAATTTTTTAAGATGAATATAGGCTTCTTTGTAATTCCCACTTCTAAATAGCATTTTAGAAAATTCGTTGTGAGCATATGAAACATCATTCAATTCATTATGTTCATATCCTAGCGCAATTGCTTTTTCAAAATGTATTCTAGCTCTATTGTAATCAACAATATGCGCATAATACATTCCGTTAATCATTTGATAAACAGAGCTTAAGGACTGATTTCCGTATTTATTAAAATTTGCATTAGAATAATTCAGAAATTCTAATCCTTCATCAAAATTAGAATCATCAAAATAAGCCCAACTTAAATTCAAACTGGCTAGTAAAGTATAAGTCTGATTAGGAATTTTTTTACTGTAGAAAATAGCTTTTTTATAATATTGAATGCCTTTTTTATATTGTCCTTTTTCAAAACAATATAAATTTCCTAAATTATTATTAGTCTTAAATTTTAGTGTATCACTTAGTGTTTTGTTAGCATAAAATAATGCTTTTTTGTAGTAATCAATTGATTTATCAAATTCAGAAAACTCATTATAATTCGAACCAATCGTATTATAAGAGTCTGCTAACAAAACACTATCATTTAAAAGCAACGCTTTTTTCAAAACTTCTCTTGATAGTAATAAAGATTTCTCAAAATCTTGATTCCGGTAAAGCTTATTAGCTTGTTTAGATTGTTTTAAAAGCTCTTTCCGATCAACCGAAGTATTTTGTGCTGATATAAAAGAATTAAAACCAAACAATAAAACAAATACTAAAACAATTTGATTTAGGGACATAATTGTTTATTATTTCTCCAAATATACATTTATATACAAATAAATAATCATTTTTTTTAGGAAATCTAATACTATAAACTAAAAAAACATCACAATTTATTATACATATATATAAGAATAAACAACCGTTAATTCCAAAAAAAAGCTTGTTTAAGATTTAAACAAGCTTAAAAAAAAGATTTTATTACTCTTCTTCCCATTTCCCAACAACCGAAGTTGCCAAAGCATTACCTAAAACATTGGTCGCGCTTCTAAACATATCACAAAAGTGATCAATTGGCAAAATCAAAGCGATTCCTTCAACAGGTATATCAAACATACCACAAGTTGCAGCCACAACTACTAAACTAGCCCTTGGTACACCTGCAATGCCTTTGCTAGTTAACATCAACACAAACAACATCGTAAATTGTGTGGCAAGATCTAAATGTATCCCATAAGCTTGAGCAATAAAGATTCCTGCAAATGTCATATACATCATACTTCCGTCAAGATTGAACGAATAACCTAATGGAAGCATGAAAGAAACTATTTTGTCTTTAACGCCAAAATTCTCTAATTCTTCTGTCAATTTTGGAAAAACAGCCTCAGAACTTGTGGTTCCAAACGCAATGATTAGCGGACCAACAATACGTTTCAGAAGTTCTTTCATTTGTTTTCCCAAGAAAAAATAACCGACTGATATCAGTATCAACCATAGTGTGCTTATTCCAATTAGAAAAGAACCGAAAAATTTAAAATAAGTAATAGCCAATTCATTAAAATCTCTAACTGCAAAAACTCCTGCAATGGCACCAAATACACCGATCGGAGCAAAATTCATAACAAAATTCACCATTTTCAAAACAATATGAGAAATTTTGTCCATGGCTTTAACTATTGGTTTTGCCGCTTCACCCATAGAAGCCGCTGCTAATCCAAAGAAAATAGAAAACACTACAATTTGTAATATTTCATTGGTAGCCATTGCTTCAAAAATACTTTTGGGAACAATATGCTCTATAAAATTATTGAAAGATAGATTTTGAGTTTTTGCCGTAACATCTGTTACTGAAGCAACATCAACGTTTGAAAGATTTAATCCTACTCCTGGCTTAAGAATATTAACATAAAACATCCCTATCAAAAGAGAAATAAAAGAAGCTGTAAAAAACCATCCTAAAGCTTTTCCTCCAATTCTGCCAACTGCTTTGATGTCTCCTAATTTTGCTATACCAACCACTAGAGTTGTGAATACTAACGGAGAGATAATCATTTGTACCAAACGGATAAAAATGGTCGCTAAAATTTTTATCTTATTACTAAATTCTTGAGCTGTCTCTACAGCAACAGAATTATGAATAATAACTCCCAATATAGCACCGAGAATCATTGCAATTAAGATTTGTCCTGTTAGACTTTTATAAAATGGTTTTTTGGAGGATTGGATTTGTTCCATTTGGTTAATTGGCTATTAAATTGATTAAGTATTTAGCTCGTTAAAATACTAAAATTGATTTGATTCTATAAATAAGTCTTGTTGATTAAGTAGAAATCTGCCAAAACGATAGCTGCCATTGCTTCTACAATAGGAACTGCTCTAGGGACAACACAAGGGTCATGTCTACCTTTCCCTGTCATTTCAACAAGATTACCTTCATTATCGATGGTTTCTTGTTTCTGCATTATAGTAGCGACTGGTTTAAAAGCAACACGAAAATAAATATCCATTCCGTTACTAATTCCACCTTGTATTCCACCAGAAAGATTTGTTTTTGTAGTTCCATCTGCATTGTACAAATCATTGTGTTCACTTCCTTTCATTTTCGCTCCACAAAAACCACTTCCGAATTCAAAACCTTTTACTGCATTGATAGAAAGCATAGCTTTTCCTAATTCTGCATGTAATTTATCAAAAACTGGTTCACCTAGCCCAACAGGAACATTTTGAATAACACAAGTAACAGTTCCACCAACCGTATCTCCTTGCTTGCGAATTTCACGAATGTATTCTTCCATTTGTGAGGCCATTGCTTCATCCGGGCATCGAACGGGATTGCTCTCTATTCTTGAAAAATCAATTTCCTGATAAGGTTTCTCTAGAAAAAGAGGTCCAACAGAGGAAACATAAGCGTTTATTTTTATTCCTGACAGCATTTGCTTAGCAACAGCACCAGCTACTACTCTACTAGCGGTTTCTCTAGCAGAACTGCGACCACCACCTCTGTAGTCACGAACACCATATTTTTTGTCATACACATAATCTGCGTGACTTGGACGATAATTGTCTTTAATATGAGAATAATCATCCGACTTTTGATTCGTATTGGGAATGATAAAACCTATGGGAGTTCCTGTTGTTTTACCTTCAAAAATCCCTGATAAAAACTGAACAGCATCTGGCTCTTTTCGTTGCGTTACTATAGCCGACTGTCCTGGCTTTCTTCTAGCCATTTCTTGTTCAATCGCATCTAAATCTATAGTAATTCCTGGAGGACAACCATCAATAATGCCACCTAGGGCTTCACCATGAGATTCTCCAAAAGTTGTTATTCTATATAGTGTTCCGTAACTATTTCCTGCCATTTTAAAAAATTTTTAAGCAAATGTAAGTTTTAAGAATTAAAGAAAAAAATTTTGAAATGCTTATATTTTGAAGTTTTTATTACAAAACAAGACTTTTTAGTTAGATTTTCACTTTTGCATAATTAATAAAAAGCAAATTATTTTTTTAGGCTTTATAAAAAGTCAATATAAATAAAACAAAGAACAATTCCATATAATGATAAGCGTAACTAACATAAAAATTAAAAATGAGCGCTCTAATTCAATTAAACGTCTTTTTATGATTAAAAATTAAAATAATTTAATCGCTCTTATATTTTTTTAACTTTACATACGTTAATAAGATTATTGCTAATTATTTAAATTAAGAATTATGAAAAAATTACTTTTAGGAATGTTCTTTTTGGCTTCAATACATTTTGCTAGCGCACAAGAAATTGGGGTTAGATTTGGAGATGTAACGGGTAATGATGTTGCTGTTGATGCGGTATTCTCTGCAGGCAAATTTAGCCGTATTCATGCAGATGTTTCTTTTGGAAACGGAGGAGTTGGCGTAGAAGCACTATATGATTTTATCTACAGACCACTTGGTGCCGAATCTTTTAATTGGTATTTAGGAGTTGGGCCTTCTGTATTTATTGGAGATGATTTCTTATTAGGTGCAAGTGGAGAAATTGGTCTAGAATACAAGTTTAAAGGCGCTCCAATAGCTTTAGGAGTAGATTGGAGACCCACCCTTTGGATTGTTGAAGATACTGATTTCCATGCTGGAGGTTTTGGATTAAACGTAAGATATGTATTTTAATTTTTTATAAAAATAAAAGGGGAAGCATAACACTTCCCCCTTTTTTATTGATACTTTTGAATAGCACGTCGGTATAAGTCTTCGTAAATAGGTAAAATCTTTTTGATATCAAATTTTTCAGCTATAGCTAATGCATTTTTCTTAAAGGTGTCTAGAACGGTATCATCTTTTAAAATTTTTAGCGCATTTTGAGCCATTTCCTCTACATTACCCACATCACTTAAAAAGCCTGAAAAACCATCAAAATTAACCTCTGGCAATCCACCTGAATTACTTGAAATAACAGGAACAGAACACGCCATGGCTTCTAGAGCGACCAATCCAAAACTTTCAGTTTGAGAAGGCAATAAAAACAAATCGGTTAAACACAAAATCTTATCAATCTCGTTACTATTTCCAAAAAAAATAACTTTATCTTGAATCCCTAATTCAAAACAGAGCTCTTCTGCTTTTTCTTTTTCAGGACCATCACCCACCATCATTAATTTCGCAGGAATTTCTAGTTGAATTTTGTAAAAAATCTTTACCACATCTGGAATTCTTTTTACTCCTCTAAAGTTACTAATATGTGTGATAATTCGTTCTGTTGGACTTGCCATAACCGATCGGTGACAAGGCGTTGACGGATCTTTCTTTTCTTTATCTAAATCAATGAAATTAGGAATAACCTGAATTTCGTTTTTAATAGAAAATAACTTTAAGGTATCTGCTTTCAAACTTTCAGAAACTGAAGTTACAAAATCAGATTTATTAATACTAAAAGTTACCGCAGGTTTATAAAAAGGGTGGTTTCCAACCAAAGTAATATCGGTACCATGAAGCGTGGTTACCATAGGAATATTAATCCCTTCATCTTTTAGCATTTGTTTAGCCATATAACCCGCATATGCATGAGGAATGGCGTAATGTACGTGTAGCACATCAATTTTATACAATTTAACCATATCAACCAATTTACTTGATAAGGCTAATTCATAAGGTTGATAATGAAATAAAGGGTATTCTGGAACATTTACTTGGTGGTAATGCACATTTGGATTTAAAAGTGCTAAACGTACTGGCTGACTATATGTTATGAAGTGAATTTCATGTCCTCTTCTTGCTAGTTCAAGACCTAGTTCTGTTGCTACAACACCACTTCCACCAAATGTGGGATAACAAACAATGGCTATTTTCATGTATTTATTTTAGGATAACGAATTTACTCAAAAATGAATAATCAAAAGTTAAGGAAAGTTAAAAATGCACTACAAATGTTCCTTATTTCTTTTTTGTCCTACCGCGCAACTATTGGTTATATTTTTAAATGTTGGATCTAAATTTGTGTTTCGATGTAAATCAATAGAGAATAACGTATCGATATCAAAGTTTTTAGTAAATACACTCGAAGATATCAATACTATAAAAAGTAGAAAATATTGTTTTATCATTAACTTATTAGAAAAGATTGAAAACAAAAAAACTAGATTAAATCATACAAAATAACCTAGTTTTTTTTTAGAAGAATCTACTATGCCAACTATCAGCTGCTGAAACCTCCCAGGATTCATTAAACTCTTGAATATTGTTGACTAAATTATTAAAGACAATCGTGTTTTCAGTAACTGCTTTGTCTTTAACCATTTTTTTAAAATCGATTAAAGGTTTATGTGCAACGTGTTCTCCTAATTTAAACGTTACATTCATCTTATCAAGTAAATCTACCGAATATTTTTTCTCTAAACTCTGAATAAATTCAACTGAACTATCAATAGAACAACCTGTTGCTGCTTGTACTTCCTGATTTACTGCTAAAATAATAAAGCGATTGTACTTAAGAAAATAAGAAGACTCTAAACTCGTACCATGAGCTGCCCAATCTTTCAAAAAAGCCTGCAAAGCTTCTTCAATTTCAGTCATTTCAGCATCAGTAAACTTTCTATTGGATTGATAGATCCATATTCTGGATTCTTCAGGTAAACTTTCAAAGGGTACGTACATAGTTTTGAATTAAATTCTAATTATAAATCTTGAGCATTGGCAATAAGTTCAGCAATATCTAACACTTTTACGTCAGCTTCTTTTTCTTTATTCTTAATACCATCGGTAAGCATCGTATTACAGAAAGGACAGCCAGCAGCAATAATACTAGGTTGTACTTCTAAAGCATCTTCTGTTCTTTCGATGTTTACTTCTTTGTTACCTGGTTCAGCGTCTTTAAACATTTGTGCTCCACCAGCCCCACAACATAATCCATTAGCTTTAGAACGCTTCATTTCAACTAATTCAGCATCTAATTTTTGAATTAAATCTCTTGGCGCTTCATAAATTTGATTCGCTCTTCCTAAATAACAAGGATCATGGAAAGTGATTTTTTTGCCTTTAAATTGACCACCTTCAATTGTTAATCGTCCATCATCAAGTAACGATTTTAAGAATTCCGTATGATGTACAACTTCATACTGACCACCCAATTCAGGATATTCATTTTTTAATGTATTAAAACAATGAGGACAAGCAGTTACGATTTTTTTAGCTTCGTATGCATTCAAAACCTCAATATTCATCATGGCTTGCATTTGAAACAAAAACTCATTACCTGCTCTTTTTGCGGGATCACCTGTACAACTTTCTTCGGTACCTAATACGGCGAAAGAAACGTTAGATCGGTTTAAAATTCGAACAAATGCTTTGGTAATTTTTTTGGCTCTGTCGTCAAAACTTCCAGCACAACCTACCCAAAACAATACTTCGGGTTGTTTGCCTTGAGCTAACATTTCGGCCATTGTAGGCACTACTAAATTTTCTGACATTGTATTTTGGTTATTTAGTTAATAGGTTAAGTGATTAACCAATTAAAAATTTAAACTTTTTATTATATTTCGTTTTTCCAATTCAAACGGTCTTGTTGATTGTATTGCCAAGGAGCACCGTTGTTTTCAATATTGGTCATCATTGCATTCAAAGGCATTGGAGCCGCACTTTGCTCCATCACTAAATAACGACGCATATCTAAAATGATTGATAAAGGACTAATATTTACTGGACATTCTTCAACACATGCGTTACAAGAAGTACATGCCCAAAGTTCTTCGGCAGTAATATAATTATTCAAAAGCGAAATTGAATCTGGCACAAAAACACCTTTGTTTTTGTCAATATTTCTTCCAACTTCTTCCAAACGATCTCTAGTATCCATCATGATTTTACGAGGAGATAACTTCTTACCCGTTTGATTTGCTGGACATGAGGAAGTACAACGTCCACATTCTGTACAAGTATACGCATTCATTAACTGTACCCAATTCAAATCCATAACATCACTTGCACCAAACTTACTTGGAGTAGCATTAGCATCTGCTGGAGCTGCAAAAGGATCTGCATTTGGATCCATCATTAACTTCACTTCATTAGTAACTGAAGCTAAATTATCAAACTGTCCTTGTGGTTTTAAGTTGGCAAAATAAGTATTTGGGAAAGCTAAAAGAATATGTAAGTGTTTTGAAAAATACAAATAATTCATAAAAATCAAAATGCCCACAATATGCAACCACCAAAAAGCTTCTGATAAAAGCATCACCAATTCGTTAGACATTCCATTAAAAATAGGTTCTATAAATTGGCTAATAGGGAAAGATCCCGCTTTAATAAAATGAGAAAATCCTCCTGGCACTTGTTGCAAATGCAAATCAGATGCATTCATTAATAAAAACAAAGACATCAAAATTACTTCGAAATATAAAATATAATTCGCGTCATTCTTAGGATAACCATTCAAATCTGGACTAATAAATCGCTTTAAACGAATAATATTTCTTCTGGTCCAAAAGGTAAAAACAGCTAACAAAACTAAAACAGCTAAAATTTCGAAAGATCCAATAAGAAAATCATAGGTAGCTCCCAAAATAGCAAAAACGCGATGCGTACCAAAAAGTCCATCGATGATGATCTCTAATAATTCAATATTAATGATTATGAATCCAAGATAAACAACAATATGTAGAACACCAGCTACGGGTCTCTTAACCATTTTGGATTGTCCTAAAGCAATCATGGCCATGTTCTTCCATCGCTCTTTAGGGTTATCACTTCGATCAACCGCGGTACCTAACTTAATGTTTCGAATGATTTTTTTGACATTTATAAAGAAATATCCAAAACCAATGGCCAAAACGATGGCGAACAATACATTGTCTAAAAAATTCATATAATTAGTTATTAGCTTTTACTATTGAATCAGTTGCAGGAGCTACATAAGGCTTGTTCTTCTTTCCAAAGACAGAAACATTAACATATCTCGTTGGATTTAAACGGACATCTTGTAGTAACAATTCCAGCTCTTTTGATGTTTTAGATAAATTAGCATATAGCGTTTCATCATGAAGCAATTTACCCATAGTTCCTTTTCCGGATTGCAAATTACTCATAATCTTATCCACACTAGCTAAAGTTTTATTTAATTCTTTTACGGTTTTCCCTAAATCAGCTTTTTGTAAAGAATCTGAAATTTTAGAAAAATCGCCAGAAACTTTATTAAAATTAGTCACAACACCATTAATTTTAGCCTTATTAGTTTCTAAAATTCCATTAACGCTAACTGATGCTTTATGAAATTGCTCCATTGTCTTACTCAATTCAGCCAAACTATTTTTCAAATCAGCTTGTCCTTTTTGGCCTAAAACAGTGTTGATACCTGTAATCATTTGATCTGCATTTACTAACAGCTTTTCTATTTTTTGTTGAACCGGAACTAATTTTCCTCCCATACTAGCCGCTAAGCCCAACTCAACATCTCCTTTCAATGTGGCACCATCTTCGATTAATGATTTATCATTAAAATTTGGTCTTATGGCTATTTGCTTTCCACCAATCAATCCTGGCTCATAAATAACAGCTGTACTAGACTTTGATATTGGGAAATCGGTTTTTAATTGTAGTTCTACCTGAAGTTTCCCAGTAGTATTATTTATAGTAATAGCAGTTACTTTACCAATCAACAAACCATTTAACGTTACTCCAGAAGAAGGTGCTATTCCTTCAACGTTATCATATTCCACATAATACGTTTTATAATCTGTAAAAAGATCGCGTCCTTTTAAAAAACTATAACCCCAAATAAATAATAAAATAGCAATAATTACTATAATAGCTGTTTTAATTTCTCTTGTTAGTTTCAAAATATAAGATTTTGCGCAAAAATAATATAAAAATTTAACTTCAATGAATTATTTAATCGCTTCTTGAATGCTAATTTTCTTTCCATTTTTATAAGCTATCAAAAAAGCAGAATCATATCCTTTTGCTTTAGCCATTTTTAAATTGTCTTTGGCAATATTATAATCTGCTGTTTCGCCATAAAAATATTTATACAAATTATTGTCATGCTCCATTGAAATAAAATTTAATCCTTTAAAATTCTTAGGTTGCAACTCTAATTGAATATAACTAGCAGACAATTGTACTTTAAAGATAGTACCTGTAGCTGGTAATATAGCAACCTTAGGAACTTCATGAAAATCAGAGGTGTCTTTAGGCTTTATGACCTCTTTTTTTTCAGTGGTATCTGCTTTAGGTGCTGGAAAGTTTTCAAAACCTTCACTTTCAAAAAATTCATTTTTGTATTTTAATATCGCTTTAGCAATTGCTTGGGCTAAATCATTTTGACCTTCCTCAGATACTAAAACAACACCTTCAACAGCATTAGATATAAATCCCATCTCTACCAAAACTCTCGGCATGTATGCTTTATGTAACACCATATATGGCGCTTGCTTAACTCCTCCTCCCCGAATTTTTTTTCCAAGATTCTGAAACTCGTCTTCTATATTTGATGCTAATGAAATACTATTTTCTAAATACTCTTCTTGCATCAAAGTCATGCCAATCATGGTTTCTGGAGAATTTGGATCAAATCCTTCATATTTTTGCTTATAATCTTTTTCTAAAGTAATTACAGAGTTTTCTTTCTTAGCCGCTTCCAAATTTGAAGCGATTTTGGTCATACCCATTACATAAGTCTCAGTACCATCGGCAGCCAAATTTTTATTTGCATTACAATGTATAGATACAAAGATTGAAGCTCTTGCTCTATTGGCAATGTTAGCGCGTTCAATCAAATCAATAAAAACATCTGTTTTTCGTGTGTAAATTACTTCTACTTTCTTAGAATCTTCTAGGATTTTTCCAACTTTTAAAACTACGGCCAATGCTACATCTTTCTCAACTCGTCCGCTGTATTTTGCGCCTGTATCATGACCTCCGTGACCAGCATCTAAAGCTACCCGAAAAACTTCGGATTGACCATAAGAAAAAAAAGAGAAAAAGTAAAAGGTAATAATAAACATTACTTTTAGACAAATCTTTGTATTCATAAATTTAAAAGTTAATTTTATTAGGAGGCGTCCGCTATAATTTTGTTAATTGATTATTTTTGCAAAAAAATATATGTAAGTTTGGTGCTTCAAAAAGTAAGCCATCATTTTTACAAAAATAGCATTAAAACCTTTGCATACAAACTTATTTAATATCGTTTTAATATCATTTTTTCTTACACTAGGGACAACTAGTGCTTATTCGCAAGATATAAAGAAAAAAAACACTACTATTCCTCCTAAAAAGGAAATTACAAAAGCAAAAGAAGACAAAACTAAAAACATAGTCCCTACTCCAATTAAAGATTCGATCAAAGCGGACACGGTCAAAGTAAAAAAGGCTTTTTTGGAAGGAAAAGTGAGTTACAAAGCCCATGACTACACCAAAATAGACCAAAAAAAGAAACTGATTACACTTTATGATAAGGCCGAATTATATTACCAAGACATTGAGTTAAAGTCTGGAATCATAGTTATGGATTACGATAAAAATGAAGTGTATGCTGGACGAATCAAAGATTCTACTGGTAAATACACTCAATACCCTAACTTCAAGCAAGGTACTAATGTAGTCGAGCCAGATTCTATACGTTTTAATTTTAAAACAAAAAAAGCCTTAATTTGGAATTCAAGAACTGATCAAGGAGAATTTAAAATCAAAGCTGCTGTTACCAAAAAAGAAAATGATTCGGTTTATTTCCTAAAAGGAGCACGATTTACAACCTCAAAAGATGTCGATAATCCTGAATATTATTTTCAAACGAATAAAGTGAAATTTATTCCTGGTAAAAAAGTCATTACTGGATTAACCAATATGGTCATTGCTGATGTACCAACTCCAATAGGCCTTCCGTTTGCTTATTTTCCTATGAGCAAAGAAACTAGCGTTTCTGGTATCATTTTACCAAATTACAACGACTCTAATACCCGTGGTTTTTCATTGCAAAATTTTGGATATTACTTTGCTTTAAGTGATCATTACGATTTAACTGTACTTGGAGATTATTATACGAATGGCAGTTATGGAATGCGTCTGGAATCCAGCTATGCCAAACGATATAACTATAGAGGAAATTTCAACTTTAGATTCGAAAATTTAATTAACAGCGAAAGAGGTTACCCAGATTATTCCAAACAGACGATTTATAACATTCAATGGTCTCATTCCAAAGATTCAAAATCAAATCCTAATTCTACTTTCTCAGCCTCTGTCAACTTGGGTAGTAGTAAATATTTCCAACAATCGATAAATGTGGTGAATTTAGGGTCAAATCTAAACAATACATTAAGTTCATCAGTTTCGTATTCCAAAACATTTAACTCTGTTCCACAAGTAAGAATGTCGCTATCCGCTACACATTCTCAAAACACCCAAACAAGCGAAATCAATATGACTTTGCCTACGCTCCAGCTAAGTGTGGATCGAGTTTTTCCATTTGCAAAAGGAGATGGAATCAAAAAAGGGTTTATCAAAAACATCAATTTGCAGTACAATTTAAATGGAAGAAATAGCTTTGTAACCACAGATTCTTTATTCTTCAAACCCGAAATGTTCAAAAATGCACAAGTAGGTATGCAACACAGCATTCCTATAAGTACCAACTTTAAATTATTCAAATATTTTAGTGCTTCAGCATCCGCCAATTACAACGAAGTTTGGTACTTAAAAACGATTAG
Source organism: Flavobacterium polysaccharolyticum (assembly GCF_038739875.1). NCBI lineage: Bacteria > Pseudomonadati > Bacteroidota > Flavobacteriia > Flavobacteriales > Flavobacteriaceae > Flavobacterium > Flavobacterium polysaccharolyticum. The sequence goes on along the minus strand of NZ_JBCGDP010000019.1, from coordinate 44,430 downwards.
AAGATTTTATGACACCAATCAAAGTAAAGTTGTTGACGAAACCGTAAATGGATTTGATGCTTTTAGAACCTATACTTTGTCGAGTAGTATTGGAACAACGATTTATGGTACTTTTAACTTTGGTAAAGACAAAAAGATAAAATCTATTCGACACGTCATGCGTCCTTCTATTTCGTATGGTTACACTCCTAGTTTTGAAAAATATTATGACACCTACGCAGCAGATGCAAGCGGAACGATGATCAAACCTTACACCCGTTTTGAAGGTGGTATTTACGGAGCACCGGGTCTTTCAAATTCAAACAACATTGGGTTTGATTTAAGCAACACCTTTGAAGCCAAAGTAACAGATAGTGATACTACGAAAGTAGAGCCTAAAAAAATAATGCTATTAAACAATTTAAACCTTTCTACCAGCTACGATCTTAATGCTGATGGTAAAACAACTTTTGCTTGGTCACCAGTTCGTGTAAGTGGAGGAACACAATTGTTTAAAAACAAAATGAATGTGAATTTTGGAGCTACATTAGACCCTTATGCAATTGACAACTCTGGAACTCGAATCAATATGTACAATATAAACAACGGAGGAAGTTTATTCAGAATGACAAGCGCCAATATGACTGTTAATTACTCTATTTCTAGTAGTGAATTTGATGATAAGAAGAAGGATGATGATCAAGTGAAAAGAAATGGCGGAAGAGAAGATGATTTGTTTGGAAAAAGCAGGGATGTACTGAATCAAAAAAGTCAATTTGACGATACAGATGATTCTAAAGGTGAGGATGCTATTACCACATTTTTCAAATCTAAATTGCCGTGGGATATGACTTTTGCTTACTCCTTAACCTACGGGAATAACAATCGTGAAAAGAAAATTATCAACAACTCCATTATGATTTCTGCCAATGCTGATTTAACACCAAAATGGAAAGGCGGAATCTCCACAGGTTATGATTTTGTACAAAAGGGAGTAACCTTTACACAAATACGTTTTGAAAGAGATTTATTAAGCTGGAGAATGGATTTCAATTGGACACCTTTTGGTGACTATTCGAATTGGAATTTCTTCATCGGAATAAAATCGGGAGTATTGAGCGATATTAAATGGAACAAACAGAGAGTAAACGACAGAACCATACGATAACATCTTTTTTATGAAAAAAATTATTTTTACTGACAAAGCCCCTTCACCAATTGGCCCTTATAATCAAGCCGTATTAAAAGGAGACACATTATACACATCTGGACAAATAGCCATTAATCCAGCAACTGGCGAACTAATAACAGACTCTATCCAAGCAGAAACTGAGCAAGTCATGCAAAACATGAAAGCGGTTTTAGAAGCAGCAAATATGACATTTGAAAACGTAGTGAAAACCAGTATTTTTATTATGAACATGAATGATTTTGGGGCAATCAACGAGGTTTACGGGTCTTATTTTAACGAAAAAACCGCTCCAGCTCGTGAAACGGTTCAAGTGGCATGTCTGCCTAAAAATGTCAATGTAGAAATATCTATGATTGCTGTGCTATAGCATTTAATAACAACTGAGCAGTAGCTCCATTCGTAGCCAATGGTACATTGTGTACATCACAAACCCGAATCAACATATTAATATCTGCCTCGTGTGGGTGACTGGACAGCGGGTCTTTAAAAAAAAGGACCATATTCGTTTTCCCTTCACCTACTCTACCGGCGATTTGCGCATCACCTCCAAGTGGTCCCGAAAGCATTTTTTTAACTTTGAAACCAGCTTCTTCAGCTTTTCCTCCAGTTGTTCCTGTAGCGATTAGCTTAATATCTGAAGTATCTAGAATTGCTCTGTTTTTGATTAAAAACTGAATCAATTCAGATTTCTTCCCATCGTGTCCAATAATAGCGATTTCCATTGTATTAATTGTTAGCAACGTGATATGCAATTAAACCATCAATAGGTCTACGCAACACATTCCCTAATTTCATTTCATATTTGTCAAAAGTCACTTGTAATTCTTCTTTCAAATAGAAAGCAATAGAACCTACAAAATGAACAGGAACTTCTTGATAATTATCAAATTGCTTGATGTAATTTTTCACAAAAGACTTCATTCCTTTGTAAATAATTTTTTTACAAAATTCTTCTTCTTTATGTTTGATTAAAAACTTTGCAAACGTTGCCAAATACGCATTTGGATTAGGTTCTTTGTATAATTTGCTTTTAATAAAATCAGGATCCACATTGTATTCCTTTTCAAATTCTTCAGCAATGTGTTTTGGCATTTTGTTAAAATAGTACTTTCTAATTAATTCTTTACCAAAAACATTTCCACTACAATCATCCATAATTATGTATCCCAATGATTGTACTTTTTGATGCAATTTTTTACCATCAAAATAGCTACAATTTGAACCTGTTCCCAAGATGCTTACGATAGCTTCTTCTCCTTTTGGAGTGGTAGCATATACCGCTGCATAAGTATCTTCCTCTACCGACACAATTGCATTTGGAAAATAGTCCTGAAAAATAAGAGTCAAGGCCTCTTTCATTCGAGCAGTTCCGCAGCCAGCACCATAGAAAAACAAATGAGTTGCTGTTTTTTTGTTTTGTAAAATATCGAAACGATCATTCAAACGATCAATAATTTCGTTACCTTCTAAAATTTCAGGGTTTAATCCAAGTGTTTGGGTTGTAAATAGAACTTTTCCTTTTTCATCAATTGCAATCCAATCTGCTTTTGTTGAACCACTGTCTACTATTAATTTCATATACTTTTTTTTGAATTTGGTTTTATATACAAAAATACACAAGAAATGGATTAAACCTTCTTGTGTGTTTTTGTATAAACAAAAAGATTCCAAAAGCTACTGCTCTTGGAATCTTGCTTTTCTTTTTTTTATTTTAAACCTGCAATATGAACAGACAAGTCGATCAATTTGCTTGAATATCCATATTCATTATCGTACCAAGATACTAGTTTAAAGAAAGTAGAATTTAAACCAATTCCTGCAGTAGCATCAATGATTGAAGTTCTTTTATCAGAGATGAAATCTTGAGAAACTACAGCATCTTCAGTGAATCCCATAATACCTTTCAATGTAGTTTCAGAAGCTGTTTTCAAAGCTGCCATAATTTCTTCGTATGAAGTTTCTTTAGCAACTTTTACCGTTAAATCTACTACAGAAACGTCTGCTGTAGGAACACGGAAAGCCATACCAGTTAATTTTCCATTCAATGCAGGGATAACTTTTCCAACAGCTTTTGCAGCTCCAGTTGAAGATGGAATGATGTTAATTGCAGCAGCACGTCCACCTCTCCAGTCTTTTCTTGAAGGACCATCAGCAGTCATTTGCGTTGAAGTTGTAGCGTGAACTGTAGTCATTAACGCTTCTTCAATTCCGAAATTATCGTGAATAACTTTAGCTAAAGGAGCTAAACAGTTTGTAGTACAAGATGCATTTGAAACAACTAAATCAGAAGCTTTTGCCGTTTCGTGGTTTACTCCCATTACAAACATTGGTGCATCAGCAGAAGGAGCAGAAATGATTACTTTTTTAGCACCACCTTTAATGTGCTCACTTGCAGTTTCGATTGTAGTGAAAATACCAGTACATTCAGCCACTACATCAACATCTACTTCATTCCATTTTAAATCAGCTGGATTTCTTTCAGCAGTGATACGGATGTTTTTTCCATTTACATATAATTTTCCTTCTTTCACTTCTACAGTTCCATTAAAACGACCGTGAACAGAATCATATTTTAATAAGTAAGCTAAATGATCAACGTCTAACAAATCATTGATTGCTACTACTTCTACATTATCTCTGTTGAAAGACTCTCTAAAAACAATTCTTCCAATTCTTCCAAAACCGTTTATTCCTAATTTTACTTTTGACATTTTTACTTAATTTAAATTATTTTTATTTTTATTTGTTTCTATATAAGACTAAATCGACATAATATCAGATACTCTAAGTAACTCTCTGTCAATTTCTGTATGTCCTTTAATTGCTTGTTCTAGTGGAGTTAATTCAATTTTATCGTTTAATAATCCCACCATAAAATTTGTTTTTCCTTCAAGAATGGTTTCCACCGCTTTCACACCAAGTCTACTGGCTAAAACTCTGTCGAAACAAGAAGGAGCACCACCACGTTGCATATGACCTAAAACCGAAACACGCACATCGTATTCAGGAAAATTAGATTCTACATAATCTTTTAGTTCAAAAACGTTTTTACCTGTTTTATCACCTTCAGCAATTACAACGATACTTGACGTTTTTCCTGTAGATTTACTTTTCTTCAAAGAATCTAACAATCTTTCTAAACCTAAATCTTCTTCAGGAATCAAAATCTCTTCTGCTCCAGCTCCAATTCCAGCATTCAAAGCAATATGTCCAGCATCTCTACCCATTACTTCAATTAAGAATAATCGATTGTGTGAACTGGCAGTATCTCTAATTTTATCTATTACTTCTACCACTGTATTTAAGGCAGTATCATACCCTAAAGTATGACTTGTACCATATATATCATTATCAATTGTTCCAGGAATCCCGATAACTGGAAAACCATATTCGGTATTGAACAAAAGTCCACCAGTAAAAGAACCATCACCACCAATAACTACCAAAGCTTCAACACCTTCTTTAACTAAATTATCATAGGCTTTTTTGCGTCCTTCAGGGGTTTTAAATTCAAGAGAACGAGCAGACTTTAAAAAAGTTCCTCCTTTATTAATAATATTATTTACACTTCTTGGGCCTAATTCTTTGAAGTCACCTTCAATCATCCCTTGATAACCTCTATAAATACCTACACACTCTATATTATGAAAGGCACAGGTACGAACTACAGAACGTATTGCAGCATTCATTCCTGGTGAGTCGCCTCCAGAGGTAAGTACACCTATTTTTTTTATTGTTTTTGACATTTTTTAAGTATTAATATGTAAATTTAATAAACATAGACTACTTTTAATAATATCTTATTATATTTTTAATAAAAGCCCCTAAATTCAAACGTTTTCGTTGATAAGTTTTGTTTTTAGCAAAAAATATTCATTAATTTTCAACAAAAACCATTAAAATAGTTTTTTTTTGCGTTATTGACAAAAAACACAAAAATAAAAGTAACCAATTCATTCGCAACACCTTACGTAAAAAAGTAAAGTTTAAAGAAAAAAAATGTTTTTTTTTTAAACCCAGCATCTCTAAAAATTGAAAAGCATGATATAAGAGCATAAAAAAGACCTATTCAAAGTTTACACTTTACGAATAGATCTTATTACGATTTACCACTACTTAAAACAGCTATTTATCTCACTGACTACGTTTAGATATCTAAAACAGTACTTATTCCTTTACCTATTACTAGATAGCCGACCGATCATTTGCTTGAGAATCTTTTTTATATCTTTGAAAAAAAACAATTATGTACAAATTACTTGCTCAAATCAACAAAATCGTTTTACCAAGTTTCACCAAACAAGGCTTGGATATATCAAAAGCTAAAAAATGGCAAATGGCAATTATTGGCTATCGTTATTATGTAACCAAAAGAGCTCTTGATTAAATGTTTTTAACCTACATTTTACCTTTTTAATACTTTATAGCTGCAAAAATATCTTTTTGTGCCAATTTTTCTCTTCCGTTTAAAAATGTAAGCTCCATAATAAAATTACACTGCACTATTATTCCACCCAATTGTTCTACCAACTCACAAACAGCCTTTGCGGTTCCACCTGTGGCCAATACGTCGTCGTGAATAAGCACTCGGTCGCCTTTTTGAATTGCATCTGTATGGATTTCTAAGGTATCTGTTCCGTATTCTAAAGCATAAGAAGCCGCAATTGTATCATAGGGCAATTTATTGGGTTTACGAACAGGTACAAAGCCTGCATTCAACTCTTGTGCAAGTAGCGTTCCAAAAAAGAAGCCTCTACTTTCTACTCCAATTACTTTGTTTATGCCTTTATCTCTCAAGGTCGAAACCAAGATATCCAAACATTCTTTTCTTGCAGAGGGATCAATTAATAACGGAGTAATATCTTTAAATAAAATTCCCTCCTTAGGAAAGTCCTGAATATCACGAATGTACTTATCAACTGTCATTTTTTTTTATTTTTATACAATTTTACTCTTGCAAGTTACACATTTATTCCTATATTTGCACCCGCAATAAGGCACTAGTACTTTTTTAAAAAGTCGCCTTAAAAAGCAAAAAAGGCCTCGTGGCGCAACTGAATAGCGCATCTGATTACGGCTCAGAAGGTTACTGGTTTGAATCCAGTCGAGGTCACAAAAAAAACGTTAAAACATTAGTTTTAGCGTTTTTTTTTATTTCCCATTTTATTATTTACCTCACTTTAACCTACAAATATTGGCGGTTTATAAATCCACTAAAGTTAACCTTACCTTATTTAAACAATATTTTGATTACTTTAAAATAACATTTTTAGATTAGAAATATTTCTAGTTTTATGGAATCTCAGAAGGAAAGCAAAAAGGAGAAAATTCTATTGCTAAATAAAGTAGATTCATAAAAACGTTAAAAATTAACCATTTATATTATTCTCGAAAAATCTTATAGACAAAATACACTCACAAATCTATAAATTTAGGCTAGACATATATTTTTTTTGCATATTTCACGAGTTAATTCGTCCTTTGGATTATGCAAATCATCGAGATGAGAAAAATGTTTTGATAATAGTGATTGCATTCCGCTTATAAAAACACCTGACTAATACTTAGCTAATTTCTTCTAAAAAGCTATATTTTAAAGTAAGGAATAAATACTGCCCAAAATATTTTTTCGAACTATAATAGTAATGACCGTGACCCAAAAATTATGGCTTAACGCCTTTCTGATATCACCCATTCTGGCTATTTATGGAGCAAGCCCTCCTTACTTAAACCAAAAAATTGATTTCAAGACTTTTCTGCTTCTTTTTATTGCAATTACGTCCGCCAGCCTTATCATTTGGTCTATCCATATCTCACTAGTAATCAGAAAGCAACAAATGAACAATGCAGAGAAATTTTTAACATCGCAGGCCATTTTGATTATTTTAAGGATTTCAGCAAAAATAGCTGTACCTGATCATATAATACCTGGTCCGACAGACTTTGAAAGGGCAAATATCCTATATAGTCTTTTCTTTTTAATGCTTCCAAATATTGTCATTATGATCCTATGCAATAACATTGTGACTTCCCGTAACAAAGAAATTGCAGAAAGACAACTGCAGGACTTAAAACTGCAGAACAGCGAAGCACAAAAACAGGTCCTGGTACAGCAACTTCAGCCACATTTTCTTTTTAATACCCTTAGCGCACTCAAGTCCCTTATTATCTCCAATCATTATAAGGCCGAAGAGTATGTCGTAAGACTTTCCCATTTCCTACAGTATTCTATCAACGCGCCGACAGCCGATATGGTTGATTTGGAGAAAGAACTTGATTTTGTAGAGGACTATCTAGCTTTACAGCGATTGCGTTTCGGCAGTGCCTTTACCTGCACTATTGAAATACCAAGGAAGATATACAGTCATAAACTGCCTGTTTTTGCCTTACAGACACTGGTTGAAAATATATTTAAGCACAATCATTTTACTGAAAAAAAACCTCTTGAATTTCAGATTAAATATGTACCATCAGGGCTAATTGTAACCAATAAAAAAAATCTAGCCACCTATGTGCAGTGTAACAATACTGGATTGGCAAATCTTAACAGCAGATATAAGCTACTCAGCGAAAAAGAAATCATAATAGACGAATCAGAGCAAAATTTTACCGTGATAATCCCAATACTTTAAAGTATGAATATTGTTATTATAGAAGATGAAAGACCTCTGGCGGAAGACTTGGCCAAGACCATTGCCGAAGTGATGCCGGATGCCGTAATCTGCGCCCAGCTACCTTCTGTTGAAGAAGCAACCGAATTCTTCAAAACAGAACATAAAATTGATATTATATTCTCCGACATACAGTTAGGGGACGGTCTGAGTTTTGACATTTTTGCGGCCATAAACAATAAGGTGCCTATAATATTTTGCACCGCTTTTAACAATTATATGCTTCAAGCTTTTGAAACAATGGGGATTGATTACATTATCAAACCCGTCAATACGGATTCCATAACTAAAGCATTAAAGAAATACACGCTGCTCACCGGGGCAGATAACCACACTTTGGATTTTAAAAAACTGCTCTCGGGTCTTTCCGAGAGCATCAAGCCCATTGCTATGCCGTCAGTCATCCTGCATCAGGGAGAGAAAATCACTCCGCTCTCGGGTAATGAGATCGCATTTTTTTTAATTGAAAATCTGACGGTATATGCCTTTAGCTTTGAAGGTAGAAAATGGCCCGTAAACCAGAACCTTGATACATTGGAGAAAAAATTCACCCCTTTTTTTTATCGTGCCAACCGTCAGTATCTAATCAACAAAAAAACCGTGAAATCTGCTGCACACTACCCGAATCGAAAAATAAGGATTACTTTAAATTCTGACTTTCCTTATACCATACTGGTAGGAAAAGAGAAAGTCACAAATTTTCTAGAATGGCTCTCCAATGGCTGAGAGATTTGCTAGGCTATGATTTGAAAGAAAAGTAGCTGGGAAAAGAAAACCTAACACAGCGGGGGTGAACAGGCAAAAACAAGATGGCTGGGCGTAAGATCGCAGGACGTACAGAGAATATACACAGAGTAAACAGCCATAGAATAAATTCACTGCTCTGCCACCCATATTGATATTAGGCAGTTAAAACTTATATCTGAATACTATCGCTGCCGGTGCAGAACGTAAAGGGTGACTGTCTTTACTCATCTAAAACTTTATCAAGCATGCTCTGCAATAAAAAAAATGAAATTCAACTAGGTATTTCCTATCTATTACGGCCTTAGTTAAAAAAACCTAAGGCCTGTAAATTACAAAGAAAACACAGATTCTAAACTCTGTTTTTAAGGTCTTGTCCACTTTATCTGCCTTTTCGTCCACTTCAGTTTCACCTGCGCCCAAAAATCGAAAATGCTTTCACATTTTTGCTGTAAAACACAGTCGTAAATGAAAACATTTTTAATAAGGCATTTTATATTGGCCGTCCTGCTTCTCTGCTCGGTTAGAAGCTTTGCTCAGCAGAGACACACTATCAGCGGTACAATTAAAGACAAAAATAACGGAGAACTCATCATTGGTGCCGCTATTCAGATAGTGCAGAACAGTGCCTATTCAGCGGTTACAAATGAATACGGGTTCTACTCTATATCAATCCCCGACGGCCAGTACAGCATAATATGCAGCTACATTGGATTTGACCAGCAGCAGCAGAATATTACTCTTAATAAAAATATCAGGATTGACTGGCTGCTGAACACTGCCCAGTCCAATATCCTTAAGGAAGTGGTAGTCTCAAAAACTAAAAAGGATAAAAACCTTAATGAAGCACAAATGGGAATTGAGACCCTTAATATGAAAAAAATTGAGAAACTGCCCGTGCTGTTTGGAGAAAAAGATGTAATTAAAACAATCCAGCTGCTGCCCGGGGTTAAAAGCACTGGAGACGGAAGCTCGGGATTCAGTGTTAGAGGTGGGGCTGCTGACCAAAACCTTGTTTTATTAGATGAAGCACCCGTCTATAATGCATCACACCTCCTGGGCATCTTCAGCACCTTTAACAGTGATGCCCTGAAAGATGCTAGCATTATAAAAGGAAACAGTCCGTCACAATACGGAGGGAGGCTTTCCTCTGTTATGGATGTAAAAATGAAAGATGGGAATAATCAGGATTATAAGGTAGCGGGGGGAATCGGTCTTATCAGCAGCAGGCTCAGTGTTGAGGGACCAATTCAGAAAGATAAGTCTTCTTTTATAATATCAGGGAGAAGAACATATGTCGATATGTTCTTAAAAGCCAGTGATGATTTTAAGGACACTAAACTTTACTTCTACGATCTTAATATGAAAGCCAATTATCAGATAAATGATAACAACCGCATCTATCTCTCCGGGTATTTTGGAAGAGATGTCATGGGGCTTGGTAGCTCATTTTCCACTGACTGGGGCAATACGTCAGCTACGATGCGATGGAACAGCATTATCAGCAGTAGTCTGTTTTCAAACACCTCCCTTATCTACAGCAACTACGATTACAATATAAGCATGGAGAGTGCCAACGATCAGACAACAACTATGAGCTCCCAAATCAAGGATAGAAACCTGAAACAGGATTTTTCGTGGTTTGTCAGCAGCCAGCATTCTGTGCGATTTGGAATACAGACTATCTATCATGCCATAACTCCCAGCAGCGCATCAGGCAGCAGTGTAAGCAGTTACCCTAAGAACACACGATATTCATGGGAGAATGCCCTTTATGCAAATGACGATTTTAAAATCTCTGAACCTTTAACTCTAAACTACGGATTCAGGCTGTCTACTTTCAGCGTTATGGGAGGAGACACTTATAATATATATGAGAATGGTGTCCTCACGGAGAGTAAAGATATTACTAAGGGATCTATCGGTAAAACATATTTTAACATCGAACCTCGTCTGACCGCCAACTACCGCATAAATGAAGTGAGCAGCATTAAAGCTGGATATTCGCGTAACACCCAAAACTTACATTTATTGTCCAACAGCAACAGCGGGAACTCTTCAGATCAGTGGATTGGAAGCAGTTATACGGTCAAACCTGAAATAGCGGACCAGATAAGTGCAGGCTACAGCAGAAACTTCAACGATAATAACTACGAAATTAATGCCGAGCTATATTATAAGAATATGAAGAACCAGATTGATTATAAAAACGGTGCCGAGATAAGTTTTGATTCTGGAAAGGATGTAGAAAGTGAACTTTTGTTTGGCGAAGGAAGAGCCTACGGCGTCGAGCTTATTGCTAAAAAGAAAGAAGGTGCCCTTACTGGCTGGGTATCCTACACTCTGTCAAAAACCGAACGTAAAATAAACGGTATCAACGATAATGACTGGTATAATACCCGTCTTGATAAAACACATGATCTCTCTGTTGTTGCTATTTATACTTTAAATCCAAATTGGTCTCTTTCAGGCACCTTTCTATACAGCACTGGTAATGCAGTTACTTTCCCGACAGGAAAGTACGAGCTTAACGGCCAGACCGTTTTCCAGTACAGCAGCCGAAATGCAGACAGAATGCCTTCTTACCGCAGATTGGACATAAGTACAACTTATGATCCTAAAACAAATAAAAAATTTCATAGTTCATGGAGTTTTGGATTCTATAATTTATTCGGGTTTGAAAATGCCTATTCGATAACTTTCGAAAATAATCCTGATAAACCAAGCACCACAAGGGCTGTCCAGACATCCCTGTTTAAAATGATTCCTAATGTCACTTATAATTTCAAATTTTAAAGATGAAAAAAGCATTTTTTATATTATTATCTATAGTGCTAACCGCAGGATGCGAAAAAGAAATTACTCTGGATCTGCAAGATAAAAGCGGCTCTATTGTCATTGAAGGAAATATTACAGACCAATCTGGTCCTTATTATGTTCGCATCACCAAATCTGTTCCATTTACCGAAAGCAATAAATACACCCCAGTTATAAATGCTGTGGTTACAATCAGTGATAATCATGGCCATTCAGAAATCCTGACCTATGAATCCAACGGACGCTATAAGACTTCCTATTTGGCTTCAGTTCCCGGTAATACATACAACTTGAACGTATCAATCGACGGAGAAAATTACACCGCACAAAGTACTATGCCTGCTCCTGTAACCCTGAACGGGCTCATTCAGGATTCTATGTCTATGGGAGGAAAAACTACCTATACTATACTTCCTGTTTACACTGACCCTCAGCTGCTAGGTAACCGCTACTTATTTATATTGAGTATTGAATACAAAAACAAGAAGACTCTACAGGTATTTTCAGACAACATAAATAATGGCATGGAGAATCAGAGAAGTTTATTCCCAGCTCTGGAAGATGATGATGAACTTCTTCCTGGAAACATAATCCACGTTGATATGCAGTGTGTAGATTCGGACGTATACACCTATTACAGCGCACTAGTTCAAATTTCAGGGGGAAGCGTGACGCCTTCAGATCCACCCAGCAATATAAGCAACGGTGCCCTAGGTTATTTTTCCGCGCACACCGTTTCTTCAAAGAGATTAGTTATTAAGTAAATCAGCACAGACCCTGCCTTATTTTTATTTAATTAAATCTCCCAATCTTTTTTAATATAACAATGCATATGCCTAATCTATCCTCCTATCTTCTTTTTGGAAAAAAAACCTTAACTATCCTATGCCTTATGACCATACACATATTATTCTCACAGAAAATTTATGAATTTAATATCCCTTCAGCAAAATGCTATAGCCAATACATTTTCCAGGAGAATTCAGCGTCTCCTAAAGGGGTGCTGGTAATTGATGCGAGAGGTGAGGATTTAATTACTTTGAGCCAAAATAACATCTATGTAAAATCAGGACTTTTCACTGATTATAATATAGTTTACATAAACATACTAGATAAAGAAATTAATAGTTCCTTGAATTGTTACAACGCCATTATATACACCATAGCCTCAGTACGAAAAATTAAAGAGTCCGTTTTCTTTCTTATTAATACTTTAGATGAAAACAAACAGAAAGCGATCATTTACAAAGACAGCGCTTACCCCTTCAATTTCATTAACAATAATCACGGAAGTTTGGAGGTTCTAAAAGCTCAACTCGATACCGAACTGAATGATAAAAGCTATACTACGGATAAGCTATACTCCTATGAAGACATACAATTAGACAAAATGAAGAACTACAAAGATAATTTTGACGTTGGTTTCTTTTATTCGCCATTTGCTCTTTTCGGTCCAAAACTAAACAGCACCAGTGATGTAGTAGTAACCAAAGGATTGAGTTTCAAAAAAGCACTCACATCACAGTCAACTCTACTACTAAATGTAAGTATAGGAAACAAAAAACCAGAAGGCGGCATAGAGCCCGGTAAAAAAGGAACAGTTCGCGTTTTTATGCTTATGGGCACTGAATTGATGTACCGATATTACGATAGTGCAGATAAGCCCCTGAGATTTTTTTCGTCTTTAGGGATAGGAGGCTATACGATGACAAATATGAAAATAAAAATAAAGAAAGGTGGTGTGTCAACAAGTTCAGATTCAAACCAATATTTCACATTCCTTGCTGATGCTGGTCTTGAATACCGTATATCTCCAATGTTTAAAATAAGCAGCTCTTTACCAATAAAATACTTTAGTAATAATATTAACAAGAATTACAACACATTAGGTGTAGGAATTAATTTAGGTATTTTGGCAACACTTAATTCTAGTTCTAAATCCAAAGCAGAGGAAAAGAGGAAAACTGAAATTAATTAAATACAGTTTCAGTCAATTAAAAATTAAAACAAAAAGTAATCATTTTTCTCCCCCCTCTAATCTCTCTTTATCTAGCAATTGGTAAGATCATCCATTGTGCATTTTTATTGCTATAGTTGTTAATTATCGAGCCCACCCCTTTTATTTACTCAGGCAATTAGGATTGGATTCATGTAGACACATAATAGTGCAAATAGCATTTAGAATTATGTATTTCTTAAAAATCTCGTCTATAAAATCTACTCATAAATCAACAAAATCTTATAGTACGTCTAGTTCTTTACAATCATACTAATATAAATTCTTCCTTTGAATATAAAATGAAAAAAAATGAAAAAAATAGCTACAATAATCCTGATACTATTGCAATTCAGAATAGTCGCGGCACAAGAGCAAAAGAAAACACCAAAAAAATGGAGTTTGGCAGATTGTATTTCTTATGCAATCCAAAACAACATCACTGTAAAACAGGCTGTACTTAATCAAAATTCAGCTGAGATAAATTACAAGCAGTCCAAATATGAACGTCTACCAAGTGTAAGTGCCAATGCTTCTCAGAACATGAATAACGGTAGTAGTATTGACCCAATTACAAGTAATTATGTTTCGCAATTAGTACACTCCACAAGTGCCGGAGTAAATGCATCTGTTACATTATATAAAGGAAACTATATCAATAATACAATTAAGCAGAATGAATTATTAGTTAAACAAAACGAATTTTATGTATCTGAAGCCAAAAACAATACTTTGTTAAGCGTCACACAGGCTTTTCTGCAGGCACTTTATTACAAAGAAGGAATTGAAACAGCTCAAAATATTATAAATTCTTCAAAAGAACAGCTCAATCAGATGAGCCTAAAATTAAAAGCCGGTTCTGTTGCCGGTTTAGATGTTGCTAATTTAGAAACGCAGCTTAAAAATGATGAAGTAACATTGATTACAGCACAAAACAATTACCGTCAGCAGCTGATCACTTTAAAACAATTATTAGAATTAAATCCAGACGATTCATTCGAAATTGAGACTACAAAATTAGTTTCAGCAGAATATCTAATTCCAGATTTAAAAACGGTATATAATTATGCAACAGCTAATCTGCCTGAAATTAAAAGTGCTAATCTTCAAACATCTATAAAAGAACTGGAGTTATCTAAAGCAAAATCAGAATATCTTCCCACTTTAAGTCTGAATGCAGGCTTAAATTCAGGATATACCAACACGCAGAATTTCAGCTTCTTTAATCAGTTTAATAGCAACTTTTACCAGACTGTCGGACTTTCTTTAAACATTCCGATTTTCAGCAAATACCAGAACAAAGCCAATGTAGCCATCGCTAAAATTGAAATCGAAAATTCGAAACTCTCAGCAGCATCTCAAAACAAACAATTATACTTAAAAATTGAAAGCGCATGGCAGAATGCAGTCTCAAGCCAAAGCCAAATGGAAGCGGCAATTGCTTTGAGAAATTCTTCAAAACTAGCTTATGATATGTCAGTAAAAAAATCAGAATTGGGAGCTTTAAATTTAACCGATCTTCTTGTAAATAAGAATACCTATTTAAATGCAGAACAAACTTATTTACAGACCAAATTATCATTAGCGCTTTATTATCAGCTACTTCAATTTTATCAGGGAAACCAAATTCAAATATAAAACAACAGTATCATGAATAAGAGAACAAAAATAATCACAGCTTCTGTTTTAGTTGCTGGAGCCATTATCACGACAATCTACTCTTTTAACAATAAAAAAGAAATTCTCCAAATAGAAACCGTTCAGGCGAAAAACGGAAACATCACAAATGTGGTCACAGCTACAGGAACTATCGAAGCGACCAAGCAGGTAGAAGTCGGAACTCAGGTTTCGGGTGTAGTGCAAAAAATTTATGTTGACTACAACTCGGTTGTGAAAGCAGGTCAGTTAATTGCAGAACTGGACAAAGAAAATCTGCAAGAAATTTTACAGCAGGAAAAATCTGCTTACAATGTAGCGCTGCAGGATCAAAATTACAAACAAGTTATTTTCGAAAGGCAGGCAGCACTTTATAAAGCAAACGTGATTAGTAAAGCCGATTATCAGGAAGCTCTTTTTAATTTAAATACGGCAAAAGGAACTGCTTTGCAGCAAAGTTCTAACCTCAGAAAAGCGCAGACCAATCTTGGATATGCAAATATCTATTCTCCAATTGATGGTGTCGTGCTTTCTAAAAATGTTGACGAAGGGCAGACAGTTGCGGCAAGCTACAGCACTCCCACCCTTTTTACTATTGCAAAGGATTTAAAGCAGATGCAGGTCGAGGCAGATGTAGATGAGGCGGATATTGGCAGTATTAAAGAAGGACAAAGAGTCACTTTTTCTGTAGATGCTTTTCCAGACGAGGAATTTTCAGGTTCTGTAACTCAAGTTCGCTTAAACTCTACAGTTACTTCAAATGTGGTGACCTATACGGTAATTATAAAAGCGGACAATCCTGAAGAAAAACTAAAACCGGGACTAACAGCAACAGTTTCTATTTATACCATGGAAATAAAAGATGTTATGACCTTAGAAGCTAAGGCTTTTGCCTTTGAACCAGATAGGAATCTTTTAAACAAATACAATAAAAACAAAAATGCTGCTCCTGTAAAGACAAAATCCGCTCCTTCAAAAGATAAGAATATAAAAACCATTTGGGTAAAAGACAATAATGGAATCCATGAGCAGGAAGTTCAGGTTGGCAAAAACGACGGAATCAATTATGAAATTACCGGTGGTTTGTCACTGGGCACCCAGATTGTGACTACTCTTAAAAAAGAACAGGCCATGAAAGGATCCGAAGGAAGTTCCAGCCCGTTTATGCCTAAGCCACCCGGAAAAAAATAAGACATGAAAAATACAATTATAAATATTCAGGATTTAAAGCGGGAATTTAAAATGGGCGACGAAACTGTACGCGCCATAAAAGGAATCTCGTTTGCTATAGAAGAAGGAGAATTTGTTAGCATTATGGGTTCTTCTGGTTCGGGAAAATCAACCCTTCTCAATATTTTAGGATGCCTCGATCAGCCTTCTTCCGGACTTTATGAAATTGACCGCCACCCTGTGCGAAATCTGGATAAAAATCAGTTAGCGAAAATAAGAAACGAAAAAATCGGATTTATTTTCCAGGCCTACAATCTGCTGCCAAGAACAACTGCGATTGAAAATGCGGAACTTCCATTGCTTTACAACAAAAAAGTTCCGGCAGAGGAAAGACGAAGAAGAGCTATTGATTCGCTAAATCTTGTTGGATTAGCAGGACGTCTGGAACATACTCCGAGCCAGCTTTCGGGCGGGCAGCAGCAGCGTGTGGCCATTGCAAGATCTCTTGTAAATGATCCAGTTGTTATTCTTGCGGACGAAGCCACAGGAAATCTTGACACCAGAACTTCTTATGAGATTATGGTGCTTTTCCAGAAACTAAATGCAGAAGGTAAAACAATTGTTTTTGTAACCCATGAACCGGACATTGCTTTATTCAGCAGTAGAACCATTGTTTTGAAAGACGGTCATATCATTAAAGATTACCAAAACGAAAACATCTTAAATGCAGCAGAAGTATTGAAAAATATGCCTCCTGAAAATGATTAAAATAAAACGTATGAATCTTTCAAGTTTATTCAAAATAGCCATTAAAGCTCTTAAAATCAACAAAATAAGAGCTTTTCTTACCATGCTCGGAATTATTATAGGCGTAGCATCTGTGATTGCAATGCTGGCCATAGGAGAAGGCTCAAAAGAGAGCATCAAAACCCAGATTTCCAGCATGGGTTCCAACATGATTACCATACGTCCCGGTGCAGGAATGCAGGGCGGAGTAAGAATGGATGTCAGCTCAATGCAGACTCTTACGCTAAAGGATCTGGAATCAATACAAAAAAAAGCTGTTCTTGTTGAAAATACATCTCCTCTGGTTAATGGAACCGGTCAGGCTATCAGGGGCTCAAAAAACTGGCCTACCACCTTGTATGGAGCTACTCCAAATTACCTAAAAGTAAGGGTACTGGAGGTTGAGGACGGTACAATGTTTACTGAACAAGACATAAAAGAATCAGCAAAAGTTGTTGTAATTGGAAAAACTATTGTAGAGAATTTATTTAAAAGCAATGAAAACCCGATCGGTGCAACTATCCGTTTCAATAAAATTCCTTTTAAGATTATCGGTGTTCTTTCTGAAAAAGGAGAAAATACTTTCGGACAAGATCAGGATGATATTATTCTAGCGCCTTATACTTCTGTTCAAAAAAGAGTTTTGGCATCGACCTATCTGCAATCTATTGTCACTTCTTCAAAAAGCGAAGACGACGCAATGGCAGCTGTAGAAGAAATTTCCAAAATCTTAAGAGAAAACCACAAACTTGAAAATGTAGAAGACGATTTTAATGTTTTCTCCCAGCAGGAATTAATTAAAATGTTTAGTTCGACCAGTGAAATGATGACGTTATTATTAGTTGCTATTGCCGGTATATCTTTATTGATCGGAGGAATCGGAATCATGAATATTATGTATATCTCGGTTAAAGAAAGAACCCGCGAAATTGGTCTGAGAATGGCCGTTGGAGGAACCGGAAGAAATATTTTAATGCAATTTTTGGCCGAAGCTGTCATAATTAGTATTGCAGGTGGAATAATTGGAGTAACTTTAGGCTTGATTTCGACTGTTTTTATTGCCTCCGTCTTAAACTGGCCCACAAGTGTTACGATGTTTTCTATCCTGATATCTTTTGCCGTTTGCGCCATCACAGGAATATTTTTCGGATGGTACCCAGCGCGAAAAGCAGCCGCTTTAGACCCTATAAACGCCTTGCGATATGAATAAATCTATAGAAAACAAGCGACTTTTTGCCATTGGAATACACCTTTTGGTTTGGGCGGTTTTGTTTAGTCTGCCTTATCTTTTATCTTCAGGACAGTCTATTGAACTGCAGAGAATCATCGAACATTTCTGGATACCGCTATACATATATGCTGTTATTTTTTATCTCAATTATTTTATTTTAATAAATGCACTTTTATTCAAAAATAAAGCCGTTCTATATTTTGTAATCAATGCCGCTGTAATTGCTTTTTTTATCTGGTTGAATTTTCAGATTAGAGATTTCTTTATTGAAAATCAGCCTAAAACGAATCTTTTGCAGCCGCCTCCGATAATTTTCTTTGTTTACATTGATACTCTCTCATTGCTTATACCGCTTATTTTTTCTATTACACTGCGTATCTTTGAACGATGGGTAAAAAATGAAGCTGAGAAAAAAGAATCCAAAAATTCCCAGCTTGAGTCGGAACTGCAGCATCTCAAGTACCAGCTCCAACCGCACTTTTTCTTCAATTCATTAAATAATATTTATTCACTGGTTGATATTTCACCAGAAAAAGCAAAAGAAAACATACATAGTCTGGGTACTTTAATGCGCTATCTGTTGTATGAATCGAATGTTGAAAAAGTCAGTCTAAAAAAAGAAATTGATTTTATTGAGCGTTACATAAATATAATGAAGATGAGGACTTCAGATAAAACCGTTGTGACTTCCGAATTTCCAAATCTTACAGAAGATTTGCAAGTGGCTCCTCTCCTGTTCATTTCTCTGATTGAAAATGCATTTAAACACGGCGTTTCTGCAGTACATGAGTCAAAAATCTATTTTTCGATGCAAATTGAGGGTTCCAAGATTATTTTTAAAAGTAAAAACAGTAACAGAAAGAAAAATAATACCGATAAGAGCGGTTCGGGAATAGGGTTGAAGAATATGCAAAAAAGACTGGAATTACTTTATCATGAAAACTATACTTTTAAGACACAGGAAAATGGTGAAATATTTGAAACAGAATTAGAAATTAATACTAAAAATTAAAGATTATGCAGGATAATAAGGTGAGCTGTATTATTGTGGATGATGAGCCATATGCTTTGGAATTGATTCTGAATTATGTTCTGAAAACGCCTTTTTTGGAACTAAAAGGAAAATGCAGCAACGCTTTTGATGTCTTGGAAATCCTGAACAATGAAAAGATTGACTTAATTTTTCTTGACATTCAAATGCCAGAATTAACAGGTATTGAACTTTCTAAAACTGTCTCAAAGGATACCCGAATAATTTTTACTACTGCTTTCAGCGAATATGCCTTGGATGGTTTTAAAGCAGATGCTTTAGATTATTTGGTGAAACCTTTTAATTTCGAGGAATTTTACAATGCATCTTTAAAAGCCAAAGAATGGTTTGGTCTCAAGCGGCAAAGTGTTTCGGATAAGACAGCAGACAAAAATTTTATATTTGTAAAATCAGAATACAAACAGCTCAAAATTAAGCTTGACGATGTTTTATATTTTGAAGGTTTAAAAGATTACATCAAAATATGGCTTATTAATCAGTCGAAAGCTATTCTGACTTTAATGAGTTTAAAATCTTTGGAAGAAGAACTGCCCGAATCTAAATTCATCCGGGTGCATCGATCCTTTATCGTTGCGTTAGATAAAATTGAAGCAATAGAAAGAAATCAAATCCTCATCAATACTAAAAGAATTACTATCGCCGAGCAGTATAAAATTAAATTTCAAAATTATCTTGATTCTAATTCTATTTCAAAGAATAAGCGGTAGCATATATCTAAATTAATAATTTGGAAATCAAAACTTAGAGAAATAACATTTTTTACCCTTTAACCACTTCAACACATACAAATCGATTTTTTTAATTTGAAAAATTTATGTTATCAATTAATATTGATTTTTTTTAAATCATTCACAAAATAATTTTGAAATTGTATCGTCGAGGTCACTAAAAAAACGCAATTGTCTCTTGATAATTGCGTTTTTTGCTTTAAAACACTTCCTTTGTGCATGCCAAACTACAATCTAGACCAACATTACCAAAAAATCATTTATAACAGAGACGAATTAAATCACAATGAATTCGAATGTTGCACGTTTGAAAACTGCGATTTTACGGCTTGCAATTTTATGGATGTTACCTTTATTGATTGTGTATTTACAAAATGTAATTTCAATGGAGCACACATCAATCACGTGGCGTTACGAACCGTTACTTTTAACCATTGTCAAATCAGAGAGGTTAATTTTGCAATGTGCAATAAATTAATTTTTGAAGTACATTTTCAACATTGCGTATTGGACTTTTCAAAGTTTTATACTTTAAAACTAAAAGGTACAACTTTTACGAATTGCAGTTTAATTGCAGTAGATTTTATGGCAACCGACTTAACCGAAAGTATTTTTGACAATTGTGACCTATACCGCGCCGAATTTGACAAAGCTATTGCCAACAAAGCGAATTTCAAAACGAGTTATAATTACACTATAGACCCTTCCAAAACCAAACTCAAAAAAGCAATTTTCAGTCTCAACGAAGTAAAAGGCTTACTTTTTAAACACGAAATTCTAGTAGATTAACTTTTTATGATTCGACCGTCTTGCATAGTTATCGTTCTATCTGAACGTTCTGCAAAATCATTATCATGTGTTACAATCAATAGCGTCTGTTTCTGCTCATGGGTCAATTGCTTAAAAATATCAAACACTAAATCGCTATTTTTTTTATCTAAATTTCCTGTAGGTTCATCTCCCATAATGATTAAAGGATCATTGATTAACGCCCTTGCAATAGCTACCCTTTGTTTTTGTCCACCGCTCAATTGATTGGGCAACTTCAAAGCATGTTCGTGCATGTCTAATGTTTTCAGATGCTCCATTGCACGATGCTCCACTTCTTTTTCAGAAAATTTAGCCAATTTCAATCCCGGAAGCATCACGTTTTTAAGTACATTATATTCATTGAGCAAATAATGAAATTGAAAAACAAAGCCAATTTTTTCATTGCGAATCAAAGCCAATTCCTTGTCTGATTTTCCCGTAATCAATTCATTATTCACAAACAATTGTCCATCATAATCTGTATCCATAGTCGAGAGCAAATACAACAACGTTGACTTTCCACAGCCTGATTTGCCAACAATCGAAACAAACTCACCATGATTGATACTCATGTCAATTTCCTTCAATACTTGAAATTTTACAGGATCATAAAAATATTTACTCAATCCGATGGTTTGTAGTACTTTATTTTCCATTTTATTTTCCTCTAATAATTTCTACTGGATCTACTTTGCTGGCTTTTAAAGCAGGAAACAAACCTGCAATAGTCGTGGTGAACAACGCAAATACAATTCCGATGATATAATACAAAATATTGAAATTAATTGGATACGTTTTGACCGTTGGCAAAGCCGCAGTTTCAAAAGGAATCACATCAATAATTGAAGTAAAAATAAAGCCAAAAATGAGACCAAAAATACCTCCAGCCAAACCAATAATTATGGATAACGAAACAAAAATCCACTTGACGTCATTTCCTGAAAAGCCAGTCGCTTTCAAAATAGCAATACTGTCCATTTTCTCATAAATCATCATATTTAGAATATTGTAAATTCCAAAACCAGCCACAATCAACAAGACGATCCCAACAGCATAAGAAATAATGGTTCGTACAGAACTTCCAGTCTCAAATTGTGAATTGGCCGTTTGATAATCGATAGTATCCAATTGATACGTTGCTTGCAATTCTTTAGCCACAAGAGGCGCAGAAGCCATATCATACAACTTGATTTGAATATCTGTGATGTAGTTTGTGGCTTCACCCAACATTTTCTGAGCGGTATCTAAAGAAGTATAAGACATTGTATCGTCTATTTCTGCAATACCAATTTGAGAAATCCCGACTACTTTTAAGGTAGCCAAATTCCCTTTGGATGTAGTGACTTTGATTCGGTCTCCAATAATCAATAGCATTTTATCCGCCAATCCTTTACCAATAATAATACTATTGTTTTGTACCAAATCGGTAATCTTGCCTTCAATAATATAATCGCTGGTTTGAAACAATTTTTCTTCTGCCAAAACATCTATCCCATTCACTACTCCAGAAATTTCAATAGTTCCCGAATTAAAAAAAACAGGAGCTACTACTTTGGGCGCCACATCAATGATTCGTTTGTCTTCTCTAAGAGCTTTAATAATTGGAATTCCGTTATAAATTGATTTCCCTCTATCTTTAGGCTTCACCGACCGGATAAAGTTGGTAGTGTTTTTATAGCGATCTGACAAATCAATGGGTTGATTGGCCGTTGGTTTTATTTCGTTATACAAGCGAACATGAGGTGTTCTATTCAGCATCAATCCATCTAATAAATCATTGAGTCCGTTCATAAAACTCACCAATGCAATAAACATAGCAATACTAAACGTAACCCCAATTGCTGCCACAATTGTCTGTTTTAGGCGCGCGCGCAACAAATGCAAAGCGATGTTTAAGATAAGTTTGTAGTTCATTAGTTTGGTTTATAAAGCGTTTCGTTGGCTTGTAACCCTTCTAAAATCTCTACTTTTTTGTAATCACTTAAGCCGACTTTTACTTTTCGTTTTTCATCTTTATTGACCAAAACATAAGTCCCTTCTATTAGATACTCTTTCGGAATAGTGAGTGCCTTTTTTTTGGTTTGAATAACGATATTAGCTTCTGCCGTTAAATTAGGATACAACTTGGATGGAGCTTTTACAAACTGAGCTTCTATCTTGAAAGTTCTCGAACGCTCATCCATTATGGGATAAATTTTTGAAACTACTGCATCAAAAACAGTTCCTTTATAGCTATCCATAGTGACAACGATATTTTGTCCCATCACCACTCGAACCATATCGTTTTCGTCCACATCTAATTCAAGAATAAAAGTATTGCTTTTCCCAATCGTAGCAATTGGTGTTTGGGTTGTCACCAAAGTACCTTCTTTGACAGGCAGGTCGAACAATTGCCCGTCAAATTCACTTTTTACAGCAAAATCGCTTTGACTTTTTTGGCTAATTTTTAGATTGATAGCATTTTTACTTTGGTCATTTTGCAATTGACTTTTGAATTGTGCCAATTGTTTTTGTGCCATTTCAAAATTACTTTTTGAGCTTTTATAGGTTTGCACTACTCTATCAAAATCAACTTGGGAAATTCCTTCATACTGCAATGCTTTTTGATTCCTGTGATAAATTGATTCATCTAAAATTAATTTGTCTTTCGCCGCCAAAACTTTCAACTCCAGTTCTGCAATTTTATCTTGAATGTAACGACTATCTTTTTTACTCAATTCATAAGCTAGTAAAGCGTTTTGAGTATTCAAATCGGCTTTATCACTATCCAGTTCAAACAATAATTGACCTTTGCTGATTTTTTGACCAACAACCACTTTTGTTTTTTTCAAAATCCCACTTACAGTAGGATAAACAATGTATTGGTCCTTGGCTTTAATTACGCCAGATGCATAAACACTTTCGGTAATATCGCTTATGGTAGGTTGAATTTCTTGAGATTCTTTTTTGGAACAATTTATTAGAAGTATCAAAAGAAAAGATACTAATACAAATACTTGTGAACGCATGGTATTTTGTTTATTACGAAGAAAGTTACCTCATAAATATACGCTTTTTCTACTTAGCATTTGATATAAAACAAAAAACAAATTAGCGACAAGATTCCTTCTATACTGGTCGTTCCATCACATAATCCTCCATCAAGTAGCCATGTTCTAACTCGATGTTTACCTCACTAGTGATAGAAAAACCCATTTTTTCATAAAAGGTAATCGCTTTATTGAATCGATTGACATTCAGACACAAGGCAAGAGAACCTTGCTTTCTCGCTTCAGAGGCGATATAATCGATGAGTGCTTTCCCTACTCCTTTACCTTGGGCGGAAGGAAGTATATAAATTTTATGAATCTTGGTTTGTTTTTGATGGTCGTAATTCCATTCAAAAGACGCAAATCCTAAGGTTTGATTTCCTTCATTTGCCAAAACAAAATGATGCCCTCTTTGCGACACACTTTCCTTTAATGCAGTGTCATTATAAAATGCACCTAACATATAATCTAACTGAGCTTTTGACAAAATTTCACCATAAGCTATTGGCCATGTTTCGTAGGCAATAGAACGTATCGTGTCAAAATCGGTTGCGGTTGCGGGAAGAACTGTAATCATAAACGAGGAAATTGAAATTAGAATTAAAAATGTCTGTGGTTATTTAAAAACTAGCCATGAATGGTTTCATTCTTTCCATAATTTTTGATAATGGATTCTTCAAAAGCCAACCATTCTCTCCAACGCTTTTCAACATCAACTCCAACTCCATATTTTCTAGCATAGGTTATAAAAGTAGTATAATGTCCTGCCTCACTTTCCATTAAATCTCTATAAAAAGAAGCTAATTCTTCGTCTTTAATATTTTCTGAAAGTACTTTAAATCGTTCACAACTTCTAGCTTCAATCATAGCAGAAAACAATAATCGCTCCACTAAACCCGAAACACGACTACCATCACTACTTCTTTTCATATACAAATACAATTCATTTACATAGTCGTCTTTGCGTTCTCTCCCTAATTTTAAACCTCTTTTAATGATAATATTATGCACTTGCTCAAAGTGATCAATTTCTTCTTTGGCTAATGCCAATAAGTCTTGTACTAAATCTTGATACTCCGAATTATTAGTGATAATGGTTATCGCATTGGTGGCGGCTTTTTGCTCACACCAAGCATGATCGGTTAAAATTTCTTCAATATTTTTCTCAACAATATTTACCCATCTTGGGTCGGTTGGTAATTGTAAACGTAATACGCCCATTATTTTATTATTTAAAAGTTTAAAAATTGTTTAAAGTTGTTTTAAAAATGAAAAAAGTTTAAAGTTTTGAAATGCTCTTAAACATCATCAAAACCTTAAACCTTTTACTTTTAACTTATAAACAAAAGTTAGAAAACGAAGATTGCTCTTTCGCTCATCATTTCATTCACTTGAGCAGCAACTTCCTCTATAATATCTTCGTTTGTATGATTAGTCAACACTTTATCGATCATAGCAACAATAGTTTCCATATCTTCTTCAACCAAACCACGAGTGGTAATAGCAGCAGTACCTACGCGGATACCTGAAGTTACAAAAGGAGATTTGTCATCAAATGGAACCATATTTTTATTAACGGTAATTTCAGCTTTTACTAATGCATTTTCAGCATCTTTCCCTGAAATATTTTTATTTCTTAAATCAATCAACATCATGTGATTGTCTGTTCCACCAGAAATGATTTCGTATCCTCTAGCTACAAATGCCTCAGCCATAGCCTTAGCATTTTTTTGCAATTGCATAGCATAAGTAAAGAATTCATCTTGTAAAGCCTCACCAAAAGCTACCGCTTTAGCAGCAATAATATGCATTAAAGGTCCACCTTGATTTCCAGGAAAAACTGCCAAATCCAATAATGAAGACATCATACGGATTTCTCCTTTTGGTGTTTTGTGTCCCCAAGGATTTTCAAAATCTTTACCCATCATGATCAAACCACCACGAGGGCCACGAAGCGTTTTGTGTGTTGTAGTAGTTACAATATGACAATGTGGAATTGGGTCGCTCAATAATCCTTTTGCAATAAGTCCTGCAGGATGAGAAATATCAGCCATCAAAATAGCACCTACACTATCAGCAATTTGTCTGAAACGAGCAAAATCCATATCACGAGAATAAGCAGATGCTCCAGCAATGATTAATTTAGGTTGTTCTTTGGTAGCGATTTCTTGGATTTTATCGTAATTCAAACGTCCAGTTTCTTTATCTACGCCATAGAAAACAGGATTGTACAAACGTCCAGAGAAATTTACTGGAGAACCATGTGTTAAATGTCCACCATGAGACAAATCAAAACCTAAAATAGTATCACCAGGCTTCAAACAAGCATGATATACCGCTGTATTGGCTTGAGACCCTGAATGAGGTTGAACATTAGCATATTCAGCTCCAAATAAAGCTTTAGCTCTATCGATAGCAATTTGCTCCACAACATCTACTACTTCACAACCACCGTAGTATCTTTTGCCAGGATATCCTTCAGCGTATTTATTGGTTAAAACAGAACCCGCTGCCTCTAAAACTTCATCACTTACGAAGTTTTCTGAAGCGATAAGCTCTAATCCGTGTATTTGTCTATCTTGTTCTTCAAGAATCAGGTCAAAAATTTGTTCGTCGCGTTGCATTTCTTTGTTTTTCGTTAATATGGTGCAAAAATACAAAAAAACGTTTGGTTAGTACTTAGATTATAATATATTTGATGTGTAATTTTCAACAATATAATTAACACATTATGCCAATAACAGCAAATAATCCTCATATAAAATCATGGTTAGACGTTCCGGCTGACAGTGATTTTCCAATTCAAAACATTCCTTTTGGTGTTTTTTTAACCAAAGAAAATGTAGTAACCGTAGGGACTAGAATTGGTGATTACGCAATCGATCTTGGAGCTTTACAACAACTCAATTATTTTGAAGGTATCGAATTAACAGACGATATGTTTATGCAGGATACTTTAAATGATTTTATATCAGATGGTAAAAAAACTTGGCGTTTGGTTAGAAACCGAATCTCAGATATTTTTAACGAAACTAATCCAAAATTAAAAGACAATACCAAGCACAGAGAAGTTGTTGTTTTTAAAATTTCAGAAGTTGAGATGCAACTTCCTGTTCTGATTGGTGACTATACTGATTTTTATTCTAGTAAAGAACATGCTACCAATGTTGGTAAAATGTTCCGTGATCCCGAAAACGCATTATTACCAAATTGGCTACATATACCCGTAGGCTACCACGGAAGAAGTTCTACGATTATCCCTTCAGGAATACCTGTTCACCGTCCGATGGGGCAAACCTTGCCTAATGGCGAAACAACACCTGTTTTTGGACCATCTAGATTAGTTGATTTTGAACTAGAAACTGCTTTTATCACCACCGATGTGAATATTATGGGAGAAAACACTCCTATTTATGAAGCCGAAGACTATATTTTTGGAATGGTTTTGCTTAATGATTGGAGTGCTAGAGATATTCAGAAATGGGAATATGTACCATTGGGACCTTTTTTGGCTAAGAATTTTGCTTCTTCTATTTCACCTTGGATTGTAACGCTAGATGCTTTAGAACCTTTTAGAACCAAAGGACCAAAACAGAATCCTGCACCCCTTCCCTATTTACAATTAAAAGGGAAACATGCATTCGATATCAATTTAGAAGTAGCTATCACTCCTAAAAATGGGGTTCCAAATGTCGTATCACAAACCAACTTCAAGTATATGTATTGGTCCATGAGTCAGCAATTAGCTCACCATACTTCAAACGGATGTAGAGTCAATTCTGGAGATATGATGGGATCGGGAACCATTTCTGGTCCAACACCAGATAGCTTTGGTTCTATGTTAGAATTGACTTGGGGAGGTAAAAACCCTATCCAAATGAATGATGGTAGTGAGCGAAAATTCATTAACGATTATGATACTGTTACTATAAAAGGTTACAGCAAAAACAATGAAGTTCGTATTGGTTTTGGAGAAGTTTCTAGCCAATTATTACCACCATTTGTTAGGCAATAGAAAAACATTTTTAATAACACAAACAGCAACAAACATTTGTTTTGTTGCTGTTTTTTTTTGTTTTAAAATCTAAAGAATAGATAAATAACTGCTTTGTATTTATTGAGTTTTTTTTTACAAATAACAATTTCTATAAAACATAGACATCTTCAAGACAACACCAAAAGATTAAAAAAAAACAATAAATAAAATTAAATATGCAATCATTCCGAAAAGCTAACCTTTGGAGTACCATTGTCCAATTTGGGAACCAATGTTGGTGCCAAAATTACTAGAACCGGCACTACTACCAGGTGGTGGTGGCTGTTGTGGATAATAATCTCCTTTATCATTCATAAAAATAAGTTGCTTATCGGGTAAGTTTTGATAAATCACTACAAAAGAAGAGCCTCCATAATGAAACATTCCCATTTCTTCTCCTTTTTTCACAACAGCTCCCTTTTTCATTTTCTCATCAAAGGTTACGGTTGAAACTTCACTCATCCCCAAAGGAATACAGCATACTTTACCGTAGTCTGGTGTTTCAAAAACAATTAGTCCACGAGCATTGGCCTCGGCTAAATAAGGAGTCGATGCAGTAGTTGCCCCTCCATAATCTGGCAAAACCAATTTACTGAAAAAACAACCTGGAATCACTAAGGGATCAAAAAGTACTTTTCCATTAACAGGTACCCACCAACGATGGAAATTATAAGGATTTAGGTACGTTTGAAAAACATATCCTCCTTCAAACATATCTGCTAATTGATATTCTTTTATAATTTTATCTTGCTCAGGATCCGTAGAACTAAAGATATCGTCTAACGAATACGGCATTCCTTTAAGCCAAAATACATCTTTCTTTTTTACTTGTGGTTGCCAACAAAACAAGGAACCATCATTAGGACACACAACAACCTGATTGGTACCTGGTCCTGCGATTGGTCTGGATTTTTGAGGATCTTTGAAGTTTCTAGTAAAAAAAGAATCCCATGATTTCCAATAAGGCAAGGTTTCAGAATCTTTTGCCCAAAGCGGATAATCGTATTGTTTTTTGGCCGTGTCCGAAAGCCATTGCTCTCCTTCTTTGGCAAAAATCCAATTGGATGCCGATGATTCAAGATAAATCGCCCACTCATCTAAAATGGCTTTCATCTTCTCATTAAACATGGGTAATCTAAACAAGGTACTTCCGCCTAAAGTAGCATCTATTCCTACCACAAAAGCCGAAAAAGGTAAGCCTACCAAATCATTATTTATAAATTGTGGTGCAAGATTAAGTATTGTATTGAATCCATTGAGTAATACCGATAAATCGGGTATCCTTGGAATTGGTGCTTCCTGAGTAGATTGATGAGCATAAATAATATTAGCATTCTCTTTGAAAGCATTGTTGGCCAAATATAATAATACGTCATCACCCTCTATCAATTCTTTGAGAGCTTGAACACTTGGTGATAATGTTTGTGGTTCTGCTACCAATATCATTTCAAAAAAAGCTCTAAAAGAAGCTCTCGAAGGATTGGGAATCCAACCACTTTGTACTGTAAACGGAGTTAAGGCATAATTGATCATTGTTGTCTGTTTATTTTGTTTTTCCTACTCTATAGGCTTTTCGGAATCCGCAGTGACTATAATGGAATTAGTTTCTCAAAGCATTTAAAAAAATAGACGCTAAAAGGGCTAGCTTCCGTTTAATTTCTTTCATAAAACTAGTTTAGATTTCTGAAGAAATACAGTATTATGACACGAAGAGTCCTTTTGGTGCTATGAAGTCCATAATCTAAAGAATAAAGAATAGTAAGGAATATAAGTACACTTTTAAAAACAACCCTCAAAAAATCTAATTTACCCTATTACTACGAAGAAAGTATGGCGTTACTATGTGCTAGGAGAAAGTCACTCATTTCAGCAATTTTAAATCGTGTTTACATTTATAAACTCAATAAAAGTCTCCCAACCTTTCCTGTATATCTTTAGAAATTTACGTAGGACAAGAACATAAAAAGCCCATTCCTTGCGGTTTGGGCTTACTTAATCTTTAGTCTTACAACTTAAATATTCTGCATTAAAACTGCATTTGCAGTCGTGTACAGTTAAAAAACTAATATTTAATTAGTACCAACAACAGCTTTCAATTGCATGTACTTTTCAAGGGTTTTAAAATTATGCCCCTTTTCTTTCATCGATTTAACAAAGGCTGGCGAAACTCCCATAGCTTTTGCTCCAATAACATCGTCTAAATCCAAATCCGTAAAACCTAGATTTTTGTAATCGCTAATTAAATTGGGAGTTACATTCTGTGATTTTAAAGCAAACAAATCATCAGGTTTGATATTTTTATATCCTATCTTTTCAAATTCGGCGATATATTTTGGAGTAATATTTAGCGATTTCAACGCAAATAAATCATCTGGTTTTAGATTACTATACCCCACTTTTTCAAACTCTTGGATAAATGCTGGAGTAATATTTAACGATTTCAAGGCTATAAGATCATCATTCGAAAGATTGGTATATCCTATAGCTTTAAAAGAATCAATAAACGCTGCATCAATATTTAAAGATTTGAATGCAATGATATTGTCCTCATCTTTTTCATTTCCATTGGTTGCATTATGAAAATCGGTAATGAATTTACCATTAATACCTTGAGATTTTAAAGCAATAATATTTTCAGCAGTAATGTTTTTATAGCCTGCTTGGCGGATTTCATCTATAAAAGCTTTATCAATACCCATTGATTTAAAAGGAATCAAGTCTTCCAAGTTAAAATCAGGAATTCCAGCCTCTTTGATAGAAGCAATATACGCCTCATTTGCATTCAAAGCAGCCAAAGGAATCAACTGATCTTTGTCAATAGTCTTGTAACCGTTTTTCTTCAGCATTTTTACGTATGAAATTTTTACGTTTACCATAAAGAAAGCCATAAGATCACTTTCAGTTCCCACAGAAACTCCTTCTTGAGCCATTGCTGTGTTGAAATTTTTATTGGCTTTAAAGGTATAGCTTCCCATTCCATTGTTTCCTTCAAATTTCCCTTCGAAATTCATAGTACCTGCCTCGCGTGTTATGGTAAACTCGCCTTTCATATCCTTTGTAAATCCTGTCAATTCACTCAACTGAAAAGTAGTGGAAGAATTATCGTCATCGCCATTCCTAAACTGAATATGTACGGTAGCACCTTTGATAACTGCAAACCAGCTACCTTCTGTATCCATACCGTTTTGAATGTTGGATTGCACTTTAGGCAATTCATTTAGACCTGGAGTTTGTCCTTGCGCTACTGGCTGATTAAAAAGGCAGGCAAACAAAACCAATAAAGGCAAAAGGAAAAAATATTTCCAAGTAGTGTTTACGTTTGATTTTTTTGAATTCATCATAATGATTCGTTTTTTGATTAATGATTGATTATAGTTAGTTGTAAGACTCAACGGAAAATGGGGTGCCGCCACTTTGAGCAGACTAAACTGATAACTTTCCTTTTCAACAGTTTCCTGTTGCAGCATTTCGCTATCAGTCAAAAATTCAAGGTTACTCTCCAATGCTTTTCGCCATTGCCAGGCAAAAGGATTAAACCACTGAAAAATAATGACAGCTTCGGCAAGCAATAAATCAATAGTATGTTTCTGCTCAATATGTATTTTTTCGTGCAGCAAAATCTGATTGTACGTTTCCCACTCGTACTTTTCGGGATTGATAAAAATATTGTTAGCAAATGAACAAGGGGCTTTGTCACCTGATACTTCTACAATTCGGAATTTCCCATCCTGAATTGCCGATAAAGAATACGCTCTGTACAGCAACACACAAGCCTGCATTATAAAGTTAAGTCCAAATAGCAGTACACCAAACCAATACAAATACACCAGCCATTGCAGCAACAAGTCCGCATCAAAAGTCTGTTTGGCCTGTTCGACAATAACTTCCTGAACTGACGCTGCTTTTGGCTCCAAGGTTGGACTTTTGTCTACAGCCATTTTCACCAAAGGAGCGTGCTTTTCTAGGGTATCTTTTCGCAAGGATAATTGCTGCGGAATAGGAAGCAATGGCAAAATGAAAGCCAAAATCATACAAGCAAGCAAGACAAATCTGTTCAAGTGGAAGAACGTTTCTTTCTGTAAAAGCAATTTATAAAACAAAAGGCAAGCAGAAAGAATTAAAGCTGTATACAAAATATAAGGTATCATACTTTATCTTTTTTAATGATGTTTACAATTTCATCCAATTCCTTTTCGGTAAGATTTTGCTCTTTGGCAAAAAAAGCAAGCATTCGGGGATACGAATTATCAAAATATTGACTAACGACATCTTTCAGCGCAAAATGCTGATATTCCTCTCTGCTGATAACTGGAAAAAAGCAATGCATATTCCCAGTGGTTTCGTGATTCAAAAATCCTTTTTCTTCCAATATTTTCACAATGGTTGCCACACTGTTGTAATGCGGTTTTGGGTCTGGCAGCAATGGAATTATATCTCTAATAAAGGCTTTCTTCAAATCCCAAAAGACCTGCATAATCTGTTCTTCTCGTTTAGCTAATTTTATCATAGTATAAAAATCTTTCGACAAATATAACTACTAATTAATTAGTTGCAAAACTAATTAATTAATATTTCAACTAATTTTTTAGTGAAGACAAAAATAAATCAATATAAAAGAAGTGTTTATGTAAGAAACTAAGTAAATAGATGAACACAACAAACAAAACAAACACCTCATTTATAACATATTATAAATTTAATATGAAATTTTATTTATTGTAAGTGGTGACTATCTCTTTCAAGTAGGGTCGGAATGCTATCAACTCAAAACGGGAGAAATTATTTTCTTGCAAAGAAATATTCCTCATACTTTCGTACAATTATCGACGACGGGGAAAATGATATTTCTTTTTCAACCCTAAGAAAAGATGGAAAATTACTTTAGAGCAATTCTAAACCTCAACACGAAATCAAAATCAGAGATAGCCACTAAAATCTTTGAAGAACATGATATGAAAATTGTAGAGCCACCTTTATCATACTGATGGTAAAAAATAAACAAAATACTCACAACTGCAAATTATACAAACAAGCGCTCAAGAAAATTTAAACAAAAACAATTACATCACTATCATCTTGGCATTGTATTTTTTCCCATTGTAAGGTACTTGTACAATGTATGTTCCAGAGGCAAGAAATATTTCGGAAGTAAAGCTAAGTATATCGCCATCTATTGGAAACGACTTACTAAACAATTTGTGTCCTAATAAAGTATAAATACTTACTTCTACTATACCATTTATAAAATTATAAAATTGGATATTGATTT
This sequence comes from Flavobacterium polysaccharolyticum, assembly GCF_038739875.1. NCBI lineage: Bacteria > Pseudomonadati > Bacteroidota > Flavobacteriia > Flavobacteriales > Flavobacteriaceae > Flavobacterium > Flavobacterium polysaccharolyticum. The sequence goes on along the minus strand of NZ_JBCGDP010000019.1, from coordinate 11,265 downwards.
GATTGCCAGTATTAGGATTAGGAAAAATACTCATGAAAGGAGTATTCGAATAATAAAAGGATTTGTTCGAATTAAAAATGGGGAGTTTCTCAAAGGAACCTCCCAGAACCGCATCAGATTGTTTTTCTGTCATACAAAGCCAATCTTGCATGATGGTGGCATAAATTTGCCTGAAATCATGCTGAAAAGGCACTTGATCGTTGACGGTTGCATTTTGAGGTAAATTGGGAGACGTACCTATCATACCCGAAACAGGATTAGGTGTTCCCTCTACTGTACCCCTCCCTGTATTTAATGCCGCGCCAAAAAAGAGTACCGGCGCTCCAGAACCATGATCAGTCCCAGCACTGTCATTACTTTTAATTCTACGTCCAAATTCACTAAAGGTCATACCAGTAACTAGTTCTGCTTTTCCCATCTGCTTTAAATCTTCTTGAAATGCCCCAATAGCCGAAGACAAAATACCTAAGTTTTCCGCATGTCGTCCTAATTTTTTATCAGTTTCTAAAACCTGATCTTCGTGACTATCAAAACCTTTCGGGTGATTGACAACATAAATTGGTGTTTGTAATCCTCCATTAATTAATCTTGCCACAATTTTCAATTGATCGGCCAACCCATTTTTATTTGGGTAGTTCCCTGTATGTGCTTTGGGTACATTATAAGCTTTTTGAATAGCTTCCCTATACGCGTTACTTTGATCCTTCATCAAGCGCAGAAAAGTTAATTCATTGCCGTAATCAGAATTGGGTGCCGGATCAGTGGTCGCATTAATCACATTCAATAAATCTTCGGGTTTCGGAACGCTATAGGCCATGTTTATTTTTGGTCCTTGCAAGGAAAAAGGCAATGTAGAACCTATTTGAATCGCCAATGGATCGGGCATATCAGCATTGGGATAAGCGGTTGGAAAATCTGGATATGCTGTATCCAACGCTCTACCAAGCCAACCAGACGATAGCGTTTTGTCGCTGTCTGATGCTGTAAACCAAATGTCGGTGGCTCTAAAGTGACTATAGCTGGGGTTAGGATAGGAAACTCCTTGAACTATCAGCATTTTGCCGTTGTTATACAGCTCTTGCATTTCCTTCATGGCCGGATGTAAACCCGTTGTTTCGTTATAATTCAGCGGCAAAACATCGGTTTCCTTCATTAAAATATTGGCACGGGCATTGGTCAATTCACCCCATTTATCTCTAGGTAAAACCATGTTTAAGCCATCGTTCCCGCCATTCATCTGAATAATAACTAATATTTTTCCACAACCTGCTGCCGCACTCGCTAGTAGCTGAAGACTTTCGCTCTCGAATTGAGACGAAGCCATAACTGGTATATGATTAAAGGCTAAAGGAATTGTCGAAGCAATTGCCGTTGTCTTTATAAATTTTCTTCTTTCCATTTTAATGTAGATTATTTAGTGCTAAAGATAATGTTGAGTAGTAAGGGGCTAAGTTTCTAATCTTTATTGTTATGAAATAGTTCAAAAACTACATCAATTGATATTCGGCAAATTCTGTGATGGTAAGTAATAAACTTCGTAATCTGGTTTTTACGATCTGCTGATTCATGTCGGTAGGATTTTGAACAAAAGAGCGCCAAGCACCAGTCCAATAATAATCGGCATCTTGACCCGTTAACAGCGTTTGCGTTTTTATTGCGTTTTTGGCTGTTACACTAAAATCAATAGGTACTAAATATTTGATGCATTCATTAATCAACAAGTTGGGATCTTCGCAAATGGTATCGGGAAACTGTTTCACAAAGGCTATTACATCTATTTCTAATCTGGTGGTTAAACCATTTTTTTCAACATCAAAACCATAAAAAAAATATTCGATTAGGGCATATCGTCGTTGAATTGAATTGGAATTGATCCAATATTCATGAAAACTTGGTTTTTGGTAAAATGCTTGCCATCCTGCCACACTAGGTATGGAGCCCATAGCTTGCTGCATACCGTACATAGCCATATTTAACTTGTTCCAAAGATCGTATTGCGCTTCATAATTGGTGGTATCGGCTACATTATAATTCATGTTGAAGGTACGCATGGTACCCACAATTACATCCAAAGGCGATTTGATATAAACGCCACGATTGGCCATATCATAAAAATGCTCACTTTTGAATAACTTATCCAAAACCGGTAAAATTTCCCAATTGTTGGCCACAAAATGTTGAGCCAAAGGAACAATTACGTTCGTTTCAATAGCAGCGTCAATATCATAATACACAAAGAAGCGGTACAAACGACGGCAAATATATTCCGAAACCACTTTTGATTTAGAGAAAATCATATCAATAAATACATCCAATTCATCGGCACCAGTTGGAGCAATTGCCGTATTGTTGAAGAAAGCCGAAAAACGTTTGGTACTCGTATCGTGTAAATTGGCTACAAAATTGGTAGCTTCGTTGATGGTGTTTAAGTTTTGTACACGCCAACCAGTTAGTACTTTTGCAGCCTGAATAACATCTGGCTCTCCGTATAAACTCCCATCTTCTTTGCCCAAGGTAAAAAGTTCCATGATTTCCCGTGCAAAATTCTCATCGGGTGCCGATTTGGTATTCGCTTGATTGTTGAGATAAAACATCATTGCGGGTTGCGTTGCCATTTTACGAATCAAAGATTTGTAATTTCCTGTGGCATTATCGCGAAACATTTTCATGTATTTATAACAAATTCTAGCCGAATTGGTATTGCTAAATTGATTAGAAGATTGCTTTATAAACTCAAAATCAATAGGAATAAAATGATACCAAAAAAGCACCATTTTTTCTCGAATGGTAATATCTTGATTAAAAGCTAAGCCTAATGACCAAGCACTTAGGCCAGTTGTTCGATTTGCGTTCGTGTCTCCTCCAATATCATTTGTAACAAAAGCATCATTGGTCCAATCTGCTCCATATGGCAGACCATTTTCATCTGGTTCTTCATTGTTGTAATGATTGACAGGAGGCGTAGGAGGTGTAGCATCTACGGTTAAAATCAAATCTACAGCTTTAGTCACGGAAAGTCCAAGTAGTGTATCAACATCAGTCTTCTTGAAACCAAAACCAGTTCTTTTCAGTAAATGCAAAGCTTCGACTGTAGTCCATGGGCCAGCATACGTTTTAAGACCGCTGCTAACGTTGATTACTCGCTCCGTTTCGGATCCCAATTTAGCACTTGCCGGATTTTTAGCATTTGTTAATGAGGAATAACGACGACCTTTGAAAATTTTCCGAGAATATTTTTCGAATAAAGGATCTTTTACCTGAGTATTCACCGGTAACTTTTTCAATAATTTAGCAAATAATGCACGCCTGGAGAATGTATTGCTTCCCATAAAAATGATTTCAATAATTAATTTGTACTACAAAACACCAAAGTACTAACGACAAATATATACAAATCAATACAATAGCTAATAAATTTATTTTACACCCCAAGTTTTTGCTTTACTAAAATATAATGCTGCTAGTTCAAGTATAAATCATATTGAAGGCTCATGGTGTGATAAAGATAAGATGACGCCCAGCAGCTTTCTAAACAAGACAGCATGGATTTACAAGCGTACATGAGAGATTTTTTATATATCCGAGAGATCGGGGATAGCTTTTCATCTTATTAATTTTATTGACTTTGGTCAATTTTGATTAAAACTTGTTACTATAAGTTTGTCTCAAATTAAAAAACTAGATAAATGAAAAAACTATTTATTTTATTCTCATCTCTATTTAGTTTACTCTCTTTGGCTCAAACTGGCATAATTAGAGGAACTATTACAGATAAGCAATCCGAAAAAAGTATTGCAGGCGCTACTATTGAATTATTAAGTGCCCCAAGTAAAGGTAGTATAACAGATGGTAAGGGAAATTTTGAATTAACGAATGTTCCTTTGGGAAGGCAAACCATAAGAGTAACCTATCTTGGCTATGAAAGTTCGACAGTTCCAGATATTGATGTAACTACTGGAAAAGAGGTTATCATTTCAGTTTCTTTAGTTGAAAAATTTGACACTTTAGAAGAAGTTATTGTTGTAAGCGATGGTAATAACAAAGCAAAGTCCATCAATAAATTAGCTGCAATATCAGTACGACAATTTTCTCCAGAGGAGGTTAATAGATATGCAGGTGGAAGGAGTGATGTAGCACGATTGGCTTCAAACTTTGCAGGTGTTTCTACTGCTGATGATAGTAGAAATGATATTGTTGTAAGAGGTAACTCGCCTACTGGTTTACTTTGGAGATTAGAAGGAATTCCAATTCCTAGTCCAAATCACTTTGCAACTTTAGGAACAACAGGAAGTCCGGTTTCTGCATTAAATCCAAATCTATTAGCTAACTCTGATTTTATTACCTCTGCATTTCCTGCTGAATACGGTAATGCAATTGGAGGTGTTTTTGATTTAGGGCTTAGAAAAGGTAACAACAAAGAATATGAGTATTCTGTTGGAGTAGCCGCATTTCCTGGTGCAGAATTAATGGCGGAAGGGCCATTAGGAAAAAAAGGTGGTTCATTTCTAGTTGCAGGCCGTTACGGAATAGTTGGTCCATTAGGATTGGCTGGAACAACTGCACAACCAAATTACAATGATTTTTCATTTAATGTTGATTTTGGGAAAGGCAAGTTTGGGAATTTTTCGGTTTTTGGAATTTTCGGAAATTCAAACATTGACTTAATTGGTGATGATGTTGAACTCTCTAGCGATGATTTATTTGCCACACGAGATGAAGATGCATTTGTGACTTCTAATTTTGGTGTTGTTGGATTGAAACATACTATTGATATTGGCTCAAAATCATACCTAAAAACCGTAATAAGTGGATCTACTTCTGCAAATACCTATGAGGAAGACCGTTATTTTAATTTGGATACACCTACAGAATTTAAATTAAGATACACAGAAGTTGACAACTCTGAAAGCAGAATGACATTTTCAACACTTTTCAATTCTAAGATCTCAAAAAAATTCACATTTAGAGCTGGTTTGTTATTAGAAAGATTTACATTAGAAAATACATTATTCGATAGAGATCGACAAGAAGATAATGATAGTGATGGACAACCTGACTTTGTCAATTTAATTAATAATGATGGTTCTTACTCTATTGTGCAACCATATGCTATGGGACAATTCAGATTAACTGAAAAACTAACCTTTAATGCTGGTTTACACGGACAATACTTTTCTTTGAATGAAGAATTTGTTTTTGAACCAAGAACGGCTTTAACGTATGCCATTAATGACAAAAGTTCCGTAAATATTGGTTATGGTTTGCACCATCAAAATGTAACTGCGCCACTTTTATTTTTAAATGAAAACATTGGTGAAAATATCGTTCAGAGCAATAGAAACTTAGATATGACAAGAAGTGCTCATTATGTATTGGGATATGATTTGCGTTTTGCCGACAAATGGAGAGCCAAAGTGGAAGTTTATTATCAGGCTATTGACAAAGCAGCGGTTGAAAAAACTCCATCAAGCTACTCTTCGCTTACGGAAGGTGCAAGTTTCGGATTTACGGTAGATAAAAATTCTTTAGTAAGCACTGGTACAGGTTTTAATCAAGGTGTGGAATTTACTTTAGAAAAATTCTTCAATAAAGGATATAATTTACTTTTTACTACTTCACTTTTTGAAAGTAAATATACTGGAAGTGATGGAATAGAAAGAAACTCTCCTTTCAATAACGGATATGTAATTAATGCTTTAGCGGGAAAAGAGTTCAAGATTGGAAAAGCAAAAAAGAATGTTTTTACAATCAATACAAAATTCACTACTGCTGGAGGAAGATATTTTACGCCTGTTGATTTGGCAGCTTCGCAAGCAGCTGGATATGAAATAAGAGATGACACCAATGCTTATAGCGAACAATATGACGCTTATTTAAGACTTGACTTGAAATTTGGGATCAAATTGAACAGTAGCAAAAAGAAAAGCTCACATCAATTTTATGTAGATTTTCAGAATATAACTAACAATAGTAATGTTTTCACAAAAGATTATAATCGATTAACACAGCAAGTAAATCAAATAGACCAAATTGGGTTTCAACCAGATTTTGGCTATAGATATCAATTTTAAAGTTAGTTGGTTTCAATTTGATTTTGTTTGGTTTAGAGTTTGTAAGTACCAAATACGATACAAATTCTAAATTTTTAATCCTTTAAACTGATATCATGCTGCATAGTTTAGAACAATTTACCAGAAAATATGTAGAGTTTAATTCTACTGAATTATTTACATTGGCTAGTTTATTTACATCTATATCATTTAATGAAAATGATATCGTTATCAAAAAAAATCAACAAGTATCATATATCTATTTTTTAGATAGCGGTGTTTTAAAATCATACATTGAGAATAACAACAATATATACAATATAAAATTTTATTTCAATCCTATCTTTTTTTCAGATATAGATGCTCTACTTAAAAGAAAAGAGTCAACTAGAAATTTTGTAACCGTTAAAGAATCTAATGTATTTATGGCTAATTTTGAGGACATTATAAGATTAAATGAAAAGTCAGAAAAACATAAATGTTTTTTTGAAATGATCTTTGAAGATGATTATATGTTCAATTAAAGTTGTATTGTTTAACTATTTATTTAATTAAAGATTAGAAATGATAGATAATTTAAGATTTTTTTTATCAAGATTTGCCAAATTAAGCGAGCAAGAATTAGAAGCTTTTTTCGCTATTTTTACTCCAATAAGTATTAAAAAATTAGACCATCTTTTTTTAGAAAATGACATGATATCTCATATTTACTATATTAATGATGGGATTATGAGAGGCTATTATAATAAAGAAAACACTGAAATTACTACTAACTTCTACTTTGGTCCTACAATGATGACTGATTTTGTAGCAGTGAGAAGTAATTTACCAACCCAAATGAATGTTCAAGCATTAAAAAACTGCAATTGCATGGTGGCAAAATTTTCTGACCTCGACAGTTTAATTGATAAATATCCAAATATAGAATCAGTTTTTTTTAAATTTTTAGAACATTTATATCTTTTTGGGGTAATGCGACAACATTCTTTCATTTTTGATACACCTCAAGAAAGATATGTAAAATTATTTGGTGAACGTCCAAAAGTAATTGCAGAAATTCCACAACGATATATATCTTCTTATTTAGGCATTAAACCAGAAACTTTAAGCAGAATTAAAAATCGAATTTTTAAAGAACTGTAGAAATGGAAAACTTAAAATTATTTACTTCCTATTTTGCGGAACTCAATGAAAAAGAGTTCTCAGATTTAGAAGCATTATTCCATCCTATGAATATTAAAAAAATGGATCATGTTTTAACTGAGGGAACCTTTGTTAAGGATTTATATTTTTTCAATAAAGGAACCTTTAGGGTTTATCATCTAAAAGAGGGTGAAGAGTTTACAACTAAATTTTTATTCAGTCCATGCATATATGCCGAATTGTTTTCAATACGGAAACTAACTCCTACTTTCTTTAATATACAAGCATTAACCGATTGCGATTGCTATAAAGCCAATTTCAGAGAAATTGAAAAATTGATGGAAACTAGCCAAAATATAAGTAGATTATTTTTAAAGCTATATGAACACATTTATATCAAAGGTAAAAAAAGAGAATTCTCATTTATTTTAGATTCTCAAACTAAAAGATACAATAATTTAATTGCTGAAAATCCTCAAATAATTGACCAAATTCCATTGCAGTATATTGCTTCGTGTATTGGAGTAAAGCCAGAGACTCTAAGTAGAATAAGAAAAAAAAGTAATGAAATATGATATGAACTCATAACCCGCTCGACAAAGTATTCCCTTAAAAAGCTGCGCGAACGTTAATGACTTTATTCCATTATAAATCGTGTTGCCCTCCGTAAACGCGATAAAAGTCTCACTACTTTTTACTATAACTATCTTTAGGATGATTGCCTTTTCATAAGGGATAAAAAAACTACAAAGTAACCGTTGCGGTATTTTGTAGTTTTTGTTTTTATATGATCTATGCATTTGATTATGAAAACAAAATATACTCGCCTAGCCCCGATGGCAGTGAAAATCCTCTTGTGCCGGGGTTCGGCATAAGAGATTGAAACGTACAGCGGGACGACTCGTGTGGTGAGCAAAATTGTGCTGCTACAAGACATAGAAACAAGAGTTCAAATTATGAAAATAAAATTTACTCTGAAAGTAGTATCTATACCAATAATTTTAAAAAAATCAGTTTTATATTGAAACAAAAATGAATATATTTGCTCATGCCTCAACTATTAAAAAGAATTATTTTTATAAGTTTCTTATGTTTTTTCTGTGCAGTAAAAGCTCAAAAAACAAGTACTAAAAAAGAATCTTCCAAAAGTACTCTTCTTGAATTAGAAGAAAAGAAAATCATTATAAATGCCTATGGATTAATGAATAATGGCGAAGATAAAAAAGCATATAAAATTGCCCATCATTTATTAAAGACATCAAAAACACAATCAAACCTGCCAAACACAAATTTGCTTTTAGCATATTACTTTAATAAACGATCCCTTATTGATTCTTCCCTTTTCTACACTAATCAGGCTTTAAAATTTAGCAAAAGCAAAAATGATTCGCTTAGTTACAGACTGTCTTCTCTAGGCTACAACCTTTTAGCTATAAATAACAAAAAACGAGGTCTTCTTGGTGAAAGCAAAAAATGGCACCTCAAAGGGATTGAGGTATCACAAAAATTCAATGAAACAGATTTATATTACACGCACTTACATGGTTTAGCACTTATTTATAGCAGCTTGGAGGATTATAATAATGCCTTAAAACTATTCAAACAATGCTTAAATTATAAAGGAGATGAGGAACTAATCATTGGGAGTTACATCAATATAAGTGATATATATGGCATACTAAAAGATTACGAAAAATCAAATTGGTACCTTAATAGGGTAAAAAAAATATGTGAAAAGAAGAATGATTTTCAAGCCAAGGCAGTTATTGCGTATAGTTTAGCCTCTAATTATTTGTCTCAAAATAGAACAGAAGAAGCTATTACTTTATTCAATGAAGCTATTCAAATAGCTGATGAAAATGAATTACCCCAAATTGCAATCAACGCGAAACTTAGTCTTGGAATAATTCTCTTAGAAAATAAAAAAGCTGAAGAAGCCAAAAATATTTTCACCAATGCCTTAAAAGATGCTATACATCTTGGTTACCTTAAAGAACAGGGAGAGATTTACAACAACATGAAAGAAATTTCTTTACTACAAAATGACTACAAAAGTGCCTATGCATATGCCAATAAGCAATCTAAAATAAAAGATTCTATTGCTCAACTCCAAAAGGATAAAGAAATTAATGAATTGGAAGTAAAATTCAAAACCTGGCAAAAAGAAAAAGAAATACGTTTATTGCAAATTGAAAACAAAGCCAATGCTTTAGAAATTAAAAACAAAGAAGAAGTGCTTGCTTTTCTTAATCTTCAAAAGGAAATCATCAAAAAAAGGCATGAAAATAAGATCTTAAGTTTGCATAGTGTTTATCAAAAAAAAGCTATGGAAATTAACTCACTTAAAAAAGATCAGCAGCTAAAATTAGCCGAAATTGATTGGCAAAAATCAACCCAAAAAATAACTTTTTATTCGTTTTTAGCCGTTATTTTACCAATCATTGGATTACTGTTTTTATACTATCAAAAACTAAAAACACAACGTTTGTTAAACATAAAAGAAAAAACAATTAGTGAGCAAAAAATAATGTCGCTTGTAAAGGACCAAGAATTGAAATTGATAAAAGCTACAATAAAAGGACAAAATAAGGCTAGAACAAAAATAGCCAAAGAACTACATGATAGTATTGGTGGTAATCTAGCCGCAATAAAACTGCAACTAAACTCAGTAACCACAAACGTAGATAGTATTCATAACATCCAAAAACAATTAGATGAAACCTATAAACAAGTTCGAGATTTATCTCACAACTTAATTCCAGAAAAATTTAATCAAAATAATTTTTCAAATATACTAGAAGAATATTTGAAAAATCTAGCCGAAATAGACCATTTAAAAACATCTTTTACGGCTTATCCTAAACCAAAAATAGACTTAATTGCTAATCATTTACAAATAGAGGTTTATAAGATTATTCAAGAATTAGTGACCAATACATTAAAGCACGCAAGAGCAACTACAATTGATTTACAAATCAATCATTTTGAAGATAAGCTCAATATTTTGTTTGAAGACAATGGAATTGGGTTTGATTCTCAAAAGAAAAAAATCGGAATTGGGTTTAAAAATATTAAAGAACGCTTACATACTATTTCTGGTTCAATGGAAATTGATTCAATAATCAATCGAGGGACTATCATAAATATCGACATTTCATTAACAAAATAGTATTTTAAGATCGAGAAGTAACTATGGAAAAAATAAAAATCATTATTGCTGATGACCACACAATGTTTATACAAGGTGTTGTTTCATTATTAGAAAATGAAGAAAATATTAGCATTTTAGGGAAGGCTTCAAACGGTAATGAAATTTTAAAAATACTAGAAAGTTCAATTCCTGATATTATTCTACTTGATATTAGTATGCCTGAAATGGATGGAATTGAAGTTACAAAAATTATAAAGCAACAATTTGCAAACATCAAAATCCTTATCGTAAGTACTCATAGTACTACACAAATGATAGCAAAATTAACTAGAATGGGAGTTGATGGTTATTTACTAAAAAATGCTGAAAAACAAGAACTTTTGCTTGCTATCAATACCATCCAAAAAGGAGGAAACTATTTTTGTGAAGAAGTAAAACTAAAAAACGATGAACACAATGCTAAAGTAAAAAGTGAAACACTACAAATTACTGAATTAAGCTTTCGAGAAAAAGAAATTTTAATTCTCATTGCTCAAGAGTTTACGGGTCACGAAATTGCTGAAAAAACAAATATTAGCTTAAATACTGTTAATACTCACCGTAGAAATTTACTGTCAAAAATTAACGTAAAAAATACGGCGGGATTAGTAAAATATGCAGTGGAATACGGATTATTGGATTAATTTTTTTTGCAAAAAAAAAAGCTGTCCTTACTCTGGACAGCCTCTTTAAAAATAACTTTGTCCCGTCCTGAAATAGCGATACACAAAAACAATCGTTATGGAAGAATACAAGAATTATGTAAAGCGCACCCAGCGAGATTACAGCATGTCCTTAAAACTTCAAATCGTTAGAGAAGTTGAGCAAGGTAGTTCATCAATTACCCAAATTAGAAAACAATATGGCATTCAAAGCCATGCT
>NZ_JBCGDP010000018.1:0-100941 GCF_038739875.1 Flavobacterium polysaccharolyticum | reverse complement strand
CTGTTGTACTAACATCTAAAAAACCTTATAATTACAACTAAACATACCAAAAAAGGAGTAAAAATCCTAAGATTTCTACTCCTTTTATTTGTCAATTTACTCGGAAAAAGACTTTTTCAGTGGCCTCCTTTTTCGGGTTGTCTCTTTTTTGTTGGAACTAATTTGCCTTAGTTTTTCAAATACTTTTCTAAGAATTGATCTTGTTCCCAAAGTAAGTGCAAGATGTTCTCTTTGGCGGCATAGCCATGACTTTCTTTAGGTAAAATTACCATACGTGCAGGGCCACCCAATCCTTTTATAGCTTGAAAATAGCGTTCTGTTTGCAAAGTAAAAGTACCGGGATTGTTGTCAGCTTCTCCGTGAACTAGTAATAAAGGAGTTTTCATTTTATCCGCATGCATAAAAGGCGACATGGTATTGTACACCTCAGGGGTTTCCCAATAATTACGTTGCTCACTTTGGAAACCAAATGGAGTTAAAGTTCTATTGTAAGCACCGCTTCGTGCAATGCCACAAGCAAAAAGGTTAGAATGTGTTAACAAATTAGCCGTCATAAATGCACCATAAGAATGCCCACCAACGGCTACTTTTTTTCTGTTGATATAGCCCAAAGCGTCTACCGCATTGATTGCAGCTTCAGCATTGTCTACTAGTTGAGAAATAAAGTTGTCATTAGGTTCGGTTTTGCCTTCTCCAATAATTGGGAATGAGGCGTCGTCTAATACCGCATAGCCTTTAGTCACCCAGTATACAAATGAACCATATGAAGGAAATGTAAATTCGTTCGGGTTTTGTGTGCTCTGTCCTGCGCTATTTTTGTCTTTGTATTCGGCAGGATAAGCCCAAATCAATAACGGTAATTTTTCTTTTTTGGCTTTGTCATACCCTACAGGTAAGTATAAGGTTCCAGATAATTCTACACCATCTTTACGTTTGTATTTAATTACTTCCTTGCTCACATTTTTGATGCTTTCAAATGGATTCTTGAAATCAGTGATAGGGGTGAGTTTGTCTTTTTGGTTGATGTTTCTGAAGTAGTAATTTGGGTAATCGTTTTTGGACTGAATTTGTACCAAAACCGTTCCTTTTTTGAAATCCTCTACTTCGATCAAATCTTCTTTTTTGTCTTTATAAGTTGAGGTATACAAACGTTTGCTTTGTAACGTTTTTAAGTTCAATTCGTCAATGAACGGAAATTGACCTTCTTTGGTGTAGCCATCTCCAATACGGAAAGCTTTGTCATTTTCGATAGCCAAAACATAGCGGTTGAATTGGTTTTTTCTAGTTTCAAAATTACCTGGATCAGCGTAAACATCTTGTGAGTTTCTGTCGGTAATCACTTTTGGTTGTTGTAATGGATTCGATGGATTGATCAAGTATGTTTTGGTATTTCTGGTGTCATACCATTCATCCGAAACGATGGCAATATTGTCATTTCCCCAAGTAATATCGTTAAAACGTTGAGGTGTTTTAACTAATGAAGTTGGGTTGGCAGTAAATGGAGCTTCCCATAAAAACACTTCGTCTCTAAATGCTACTTTATTCGCTGGATCACCTTCGTCTAACGCTTGTGCAAAAGCCAAAGTAGCTGGTTTATCGTTTCTCCACATCAGGGATCTTTTCCCTTTTTGCACCGCCATAAATCCTTTAGGCATGATTTCGGTCAATGGGGTTTCGTTTACAGTTTTTATTTCCCTTCCACTTTTGTCATACACTACGGATTTCATTGGGAAACGATTCAAAGGAACGATATAAGAAAACGGTTTTTGAATCGTAGTAAGCATAATATAATTCCCATCAGGAGAAAAACTCTGGCCTGCATACATATCGGCAGATTTGAATAGGGTTTTGTTTCCGTTTAAGGTAATTTTGTATAATTCAGAAGTGATGATATTTTCAAAATTGATCTCGTCATTTTTGTTTTTCAACATATCTGGATACGTTCTGTTTTGTGATTTTGCACCACTAGCATTCGAAATGATTGGTCCAGTAGGCAAGTCCTTTTTCGCATCCAATATAGGTTTTCTGTTGCTAGGCAATAGTTTTACCAATATCGTTTCGTTGTCGTTAAACCAACTAAACGGAGCCCCTAAATTGGCATTCAAGTTTGCCTCGGTTAGTTTTTTTGCTTGAGCCGAAGCCACATCAATTACCCAAAGTTCTACACCATTGGTAGCGGTATGTGTGAACAAAATTTTAGTATCATTAGGTGACCAAGACAAATTACTGATTTTTGCATTTGCTGGTAATCCCGCCACTTGAACTTCGTTTTTGTCTTTTATTTTTCGAAGTTTTAAGTTGTTGATGTAGGTAACCGTACTCGAAATGTTGGTAATTGGATTGATGCGCAATCCACCCAAACGCAATTCTTCTTGGTTGAGGTCGTCAAGCGTTTTATAAGTGTTTCTGTAGGAAAGCAAAAGGTACTCTTTTTTGGTATCCATCGAAACCGAAGGAGCTCTTTCATAATCGGCTAAATCCAAAATTGATTTAGATGGTTTTTGGTAAGTCAGGTTTTCTTGTGCCAACACCGAAAAACCAAATCCTAGCAATAGGAGTGTGAGTTTTAACTTCATGAAGTATTGATTTATTTATTAAAATTTGTATGTGTTAAAATTAGACTGATTTCCTAACAAAATGTTACATATGTTCTATGTTAAATTATTTTTTTCTGAAAACCTAAAGTCAGTTTAATCGAGTTGGATTAGTTAAGAGTTGATTTACCAATGGATTTAAATTGAACAAGCATTTTTTTAACCAAAAAAGGCGAATAAGTCAGTTGATGCCTCGATAATAAGTGGTGAGTTACTTCTATTTATACTCTTGTTTTTATTAGAAATTGGAGAAGATTAAAGAAGACGAAGGGCTTATTTTCTATATTAAAAATGATTATAACAAAAAAATGCCTAAATTGTGGGTTGTCTTTTTAAAAGATGTTTAATTTTGTCAATCAATTTTTAATGAAAAACAAATACTTATGTATCACTCTAAAATAGCAGGATTAGGATTTTATGTTCCTTCGAATGTGGTAACAAATGATGATTTATCCAAAATAATGGAGACCAATGATGAATGGATTCAAGAACGCACCGGAATTAAGGAGCGCCGACACATCATCAAAGGAGAAGACACAACAACAACGATGGGGGTAAAAGCAGCCGAAATTGCGATTGAGCGTGCTGGTATTGCCAAAGAAGATATTGATTTTGTTGTTTTTGCCACTTTAAGTCCTGATTATTATTTCCCAGGGCCAGGAGTTTTGGTGCAACGTGATTTAGGTTTAAAAACCGTAGGGGCAATTGATATTAGAAATCAATGTTCGGGTTTTGTGTACGGACTGTCAGTTGCTGATCAATACATCAAAACTGGAATGTACAAAAACGTTTTGGTAATTGGATCTGAGGTACATTCTTCAGGATTAGACATGACAACTCGTGGTCGTGGTGTATCTGTAATTTTTGGTGATGGAGCAGGAGCGGCTATTTTGTCAAGAGAAGAAGATTTGACCAAAGGAATTTTATCTACACATTTGCATTCAGAAGGGCAACATGCTGAAGAATTATCACTTATTGCACCAGGAATGGGTGGTCGTTGGGTAAATGATATTTTGGCAGATAATGACCCGAATGACGAAAGTTATTTCCCTTATATGAACGGGCAATTTGTATTCAAAAATGCAGTAGTTCGTTTTGCAGAGGTAATCAATGAAGGATTACAAGCCAACAATTTAGAAGTTTCAGATATTGACATGTTGATTCCACATCAAGCGAATTTGAGAATTTCTCAGTTCATCCAGAACAAATTCAAGTTGAATGATGATCAAGTATATAACAATATTCAGAAATACGGTAACACAACCGCAGCTTCTATTCCAATTGCCTTGACCGAAGCTTGGGAACAAGGAAAAATCAAGTCGGGCGACACTGTGGTTTTAGCTGCTTTTGGTAGTGGTTTTACTTGGGCAAGTGCAATTATCAAATGGTAAATTAAATAGCATACAAACCAAACGAAAAGGTCTAGAGCAAATGTTCTAGACCTTTTTTTGTTAATTAGCATTGACTCCTGTAAGTTCGAGAGTTTTTATTGTTTTTAGTGAATTCAAAAGACTTTAATGGTTTATGAATGGTTAGTGATTGATTTTTTCTATATTTGGAAGTATGGAAGAAAGAAACTTATACATTATTGCAGTAATCAACTTATGATTCTTGATGAAAAAAAGTTTACTGAATTAAAAAAAATAGTATGACCACTGAAACTAAAATAGAGCGAAGAAATAAAATTCTAAAGGGACTTGAAAAAGCCTATGAGAAAATGCTTGATTTTAAAAAAGAGCGTAAAAGTGAGCTTGTAATTATTAGAGACAATAAAATAGTGAAGATAAAATTATAAGATAGTTAAAGTACTATTCTTGAAAGTTACTAAGTTTTTTCTTTTTTTAATTTTTTTGATTATTGGTGTTTTGTTATATGTTTGGGATTGCATTTATTTTCCTAATTTGGTCGCAATCAAAAAAAATACCATTATGACCAATCGTCGCCATTTTCTAAAAACCGCTACCATAGCCTCAGCCGCTGTAGTTTTACCTTCGTTTGCTAACGCTTCAGAAGAAACACCTATTCCAACCCCTTCCAAAATCCGAAAACCTATTGTACTGTCCACTTGGCGTTTTGGGCTTCAAGCCAATGATGCCGCTTGGGAAGTCCTCAAAAATAATGGCAAAGCCTTAGACGCAGTAGAAGCAGGGGTGAAAATTCCCGAAGGCGACCCCAACGAACGCAGTGTAGGTTACGGTGGGCGACCTGATCGCGACGGACGTGTTACGCTCGACGCTTGTATTATGGACGAAAAAGCCAATATTGGTGCCGTGGGTTGTTTGGAACACATCAAGCATCCTATTTCGGTGGCGCGTGCCGTGATGGAAAAAACGCCTCATGTGATGTTGGTAGGTGATGGCGCTTTGCAGTTTGCCCTTTCACAAGGATTTACCAAAGAAAATTTATTGGTCGAAGCCAGCGAAAAAGAGTGGAAAGAATGGCTCAAAACCAGCGAGTACAAACCCATTGCGAATATCGAAAACCACGATACCATTGGAATGATTGCCTTAGACAGTCATGGCGATTTGTCTGGCGCTTGTACCACTAGTGGTATGGCCTTTAAGATGCACGGCCGTTTGGGCGATTCTCCCATTATTGGAGCAGGTTTGTATGTCGATAACGAAATTGGAGCCGCTACCGCCACCGGACATGGCGAAGAAGTTGTGCGTATTTCGGGTTGTCATTTGGTGGTCGAGTTGATGCGACAAGGAAAATCTCCTCAAAAAGCCTGTGAAGAAGCCGTGGCGCGCATTGTAAAACTCACCCAAAACCGTAGCAAAAGCCTCAAAGACATCCAAGTTGGATTTATTGCATTGAACAAGCAAGGTGAGTATGGCTCGTATTGCATTCAAGGGGGATTCAATTATGCGGTGCACGATGCTTCGGGCAACCAACTCATCGATGCGAACTACTTTTTAAAATAGTTTAGAATGATACAGTAAACGAAACCATTAAGAGAATGAGATATTTGATGAACAAAGGATAGTTAAATGTTTGTAGCTACAAATTCCCCTCTTGAGAGGGGTTAGGGGTGTGTTTTTTTGCTTTTTGAAATAATAACTTTTTCGACTGCTAGTCTACTTTGAAAGTGTCATATTTAAAAAAAGTTAAATCACCTAGTTATAAAAGTAGTGGTAAATTAGTCGTGCCAAATGAAACGGTAATGAGCCTTAATGTCTTAATGGTAAAAAAAAATGCAACATCAAATGAACCAATTAGAAATCGCCTGTTTTAGCTTAGACGCCATTGCCATCGCCCAAGAAAATGGCGCTGACAGAATCGAATTGTGTCTCGACCGAGCCGCTGGTGGCATTACACCTCCCGCCGAAATGGTACAAGCCGCACGTGCTCTGACCACCGTAGCGCTCCATGTGATGATTCGCCCACGCGAAGGCGATTTTGTCTACACCGAAACCGAGTTCCAAGCGATGAAAAACAGCATTACCGCTTTCAAAAATCTTGGGGTCGATGGTTTTGTGTTTGGGATACTTCATCCCGACGGCATCATTCATTCCGAGGCCAATGCGGCTTTGGTGCACTTGGCGCATCCGTTGCCTTGCACCTTTCACCGCGCTTTCGATGGCATTGCTAATCCGCTGCAAGGGTTAGAAACGTTAGAGGCTTGTGGCTTCAAAACCGTCCTCACTTCTGGAGTGCGCACCAATGTGACCGAAGGCGCTGACCTCCTACAACAATTGGTCGCACACGCTAGTGACCGTATTACGGTGATGCCTGGAGGCGGATTGCGCTCGAGCAATGCCCACTGGCTGAGCCAAACCACCCGAGCCGTGTACTACCACTCCGCCGCGATTACCGACGATAGCGAACTTCCCAACCCTACCGAAGTCGCCCTACTAAAACAACAATTGAATACCTTTTAAACGGAATCTCACTATTGTCTACAACAGACATACGTCCATAAATTCCACAAGTACTCCAGCAAGGTTTCCAAAAACTTATAGGTATATCCAATCAGAATAGCTTCTCTTATTCCTGCAAGGTTTCCAAAACCTTGTAGGTATTCTCAATACTTTACATTGACTTTTCACAACAGTATATCCCTAAAGTTCACCACCACCAATGCTTTTGAATCGTATTTTGGGCATGACCCCGAGGCACACGACCCTGCACAACCACAAATCCCTGCTCCTCGGGGTCGGGCTGTACGCTATATCTCTTGGGGCGAACCCCGCCCCAAGAGGATGCCGCTCCCATCCCTCATGCGGGCAAGTCGGCAGTTTTTAGTGCTCAGAAGACAGATTTAAAAACCAAAAATTAGAACATTGTACTTTAGAGAATCGTTATGTTACTAGAAGGAAAAGAATATATTTGACGAACAAAAAAGGCTAACTAGAGTCAAACCTATATGCTAGTTGGCTGTAATGTTTTGCGAAAATTGCGCAAAATAATAAATAAAACAATCTGATTTTTTTAAAACATTATATTAAATTAGCATTTTAAATTTAATTTGACAAATGAAACATTTAGACGAAACATTCATAACTACACAAGACTTAATGTTTGTTGGAGTTCTAAATGATATTAAAAAGTCAAAGACATCATTACAACCTGTTTTTGAAGCATTCACTAATGCAATAGAAGCAATTAAAATTAGAACAAAACTCGATTCAAGTTTTAAAGGCGAAATAACTATAAAATTAAATTCTTCAATGAATTTAGCAGAAAGTATTGAGTTTCAAAACTTAGTTATTGAAGATAATGGTATTGGATTTAATGATGAAGAATTTAAAAGATTTAATACATTCAAAGATTTTACTAAAGGATATAAAAATTTAGGTTCAGGAAGAATTCAGTATGCTCATTATTTTAACAATACTGAATTTGTTAGTGTTTTCAAAGAAGGGAATGATTATTTTGAAAGAAACTTTATTGTTTCAAAAGACTCAAAATATCTTGCAAAAAATGCAATTGTTTTTCATAGATATTGTAAAAAAATTAATCAAAAAGAAACAGGCACGAGGATTACTTTTAATACTTTACTAGACCATAGTAATATTTATAATAATTTAAATGCAGAACAATTCAAAGAAGTTTTAATAGAGAGATATGTTCATTATTTTTGTTATAATAAAGATTCATTACCTAAAATTCATATTAAATATTACGAACAATCTGAATTAAAAGGAGAAGCAAATATTACTAAAAATGATATTCCAAAAATTGAAAAAACAGATTTTTTAGATTTAGCATATTCAAAAATACCAGCGATTGGCAGTAAAATTGAAAAAACAGATAAAAGCGAAAGATTTACAATTGATTCATTTAAAATAAGAAAAGAGCTTCTAAAATCGAATGATTTAAAACTAGTTTCAAAAGGAGAAATTATTGAAGATTCAAATGTATCTTTATCTAGTTTAGCTGAAAATGACAATATAAAAGGTTTTAAATATTTATTTTTAATTTCAAGTAATTATATCGACGAAAGAGATACAAACATCAGAGGCGTTTTAAATATTCCTGACACAGAATCATTTTTGAAAAATAATGATATTTTCTCAAATGAAGAAATTGTACTTGAAGATATTCAAGAAGGAGTAAATGAAAAGATAAAAACAATGTATCCTGAAATTGAGGAAGTTAAACAAAAGCACGATGAGCAATTTGCTAAATTAAAAGAAATGTTTCTTCTTGACGAGGAAACTGCTAATGATATAAAAATATCTATAAATGATACTGAAAGTAAAATTCTAGAAAAATTTTATGAAGCAGAAGCAAAAAAAACAGCTAATATTGACGCATCTATAAAGGCATCAATTGATAAACTTGATAGTTTAGATACAAGAAGTGAAAATTATAATGAATTGTTAAAACAGGAAGTAGATAAGCTAGTCAAAACAATTCCTTTACAAAATAAAACAACTTTAACTCATTATGTCGCTAGACGTAAGTTAGTTTTAGATTTATTTGAAAAAATTCTTAAAAGAAAACTAAAAACTCAAATAAATAATGCATCAAATTATGATGAAGCCTTAATTCATAATTTATTATTTCAACAGCAATCAAAAGATTCTGAGAGTTCTGATTTATGGATAATAAATGAGGATTTTATCTATTTTAAAGGTTCTTCTGAAAAGCAATTAAGTAAGCTTGAAATAAATGGAAAGAGAGTTTTTAAAGCAAAATTTACTGAAGAGGAAGATAAATACCTTTTATCTCTAGGCGAAAACAGAAAAATAAAACGTCCCGATGTTCTTCTATTTCCAGAAGAAGGTAAATGCATAATTATTGAATTTAAAACACCTGATGCTAACGTAGCTGATCATTTAACTCAAATAAATTTGTATGCAAGTTTAATCAGAAATTATTCAGAAGATGATTTTCAAATCACTACTTTTTATGGCTATTTGATTGGGGAAAGTATTGAACCAAATGATGTTATGGGCAGAGTTAGTAGTTTTGAATATTCATATCACTTGGATTATTTATTTAAACCATCTGAAAAAGTTAAAGGTTTTGATGGAAAAACTGACGGTTCTATTTATACAGAAGTAATTAAATATTCTACTTTACTAGAAAGAGCAAGGAGAAGAAATAAAATCTTTATCGATAAACTAAATTCATAAAAAAGCCCCGCGAGCGCGAGCGTCCCTCTCGTCTCTATAACGAAGTTTCATTCTAAAAACAAGTTTACATAATTACAATAATCCTTTTATTTAGTTTTCAATTCAAAATGAAGTATTTGTTTTTCCCTTTACGTGCTATTGTTGTATTCGTTTTTATTCTTTTTTCTTTTTCGTCCCAAGCGCAATTACAGCCTGGGAACTATCTTACTGCTGCGATGGGTATTGGGTATAGCTTTCCAAATTCAGATATCGATGTTAGCGGTTCGGGGTTTTATGCTCAAGGTGAGTATGTGCACAATATAACCAAATGGTTCGGAATACGTCCTTATGCAGGTCTTGTGATTACCTCTCCAGATGACAACAAAAACCAACAATTCCCAGAAGATTTTCAGGTTACTACAAAGGCCTTTTTTCTAGGTGGAAAAGCCCGTGTTGCAGCACCAATTCCGTGGGTGGCTCCTTATTTTGAAGTGGGTATTGGAGCTTCGATTGGTTCATTCAAGACAATTACACCAGAATTCAATATTAAAAAAAGCGGCGTTTTGATGCACGTGCCTTTCAGTATTGGTTTGGCTCTTGGTCGTAAGCATAATTTTGATGTTGGATTTACGTATTATATTCACGATGCTGCTAAGCAATTTAATGGTGCTTTTGCTGTTGGATATTCTTTTCCTTTAGATTAATAATTTAGTAATGTAGATTCCTAGATATTAACTTGGATTTTCATTTATTCGACCGCGAACAGCTATGAAAATGAAACTAAGGAATTTAAAGAGTAATGCTGATTTAGTAGGAGAGAGAAAAGAAAATAGAAACTAAATAACTTTAAAAATATAATTATGTTGGAATTAATTTGGGGGATATTTAATGGAGTACTACTTATCTACTTGTTTGTTATTTGTTTTAAATCAGTAAAGCTTATTAAAGAGAAAATAGGATTTTTGGCATCCTTAATTTTTGTTTTAGGTTTGTTGTCATTTATGTCAAAATCAAATGACAAAAATTTAGCCGATAAGAATATTGATTTTTTGAACCAGACAAATCCTAAAAAAGCTTTTAATGGGAATTCATTTTTTCATGAAGTTCTATTAGAAGATAATTTAACTTCAAAGATTGGATTGTCAATTTTGGTTGGCGAAAAAAGGGCTGAATTAACAATCTTAAATGCCAACTGTTATAGAACTGGTTTTATAAGTGGTACAAATTGGGATGTTGAACACGTAGATATCGACAAACAAAAAGATAAAAATTACTGTTCCTACTTAGTCAGAGGAAAAATGGATTGGAAAATTCTGGGAATCACCATTTTTTCAGAGCATAAAACATTTCGAGGAAATGCATTACTAAGAAAGTAGCTTTCTTTAGTTTGCACAGCAAATCATTTGTCTCAAAAGCTTCCTTTTGAGTTTTTGAACGCAGACTCCTTTAGCGAGATAAACTTTAAATTTGAATTTTTTGGAGTTCTTTTTTGGCTTTTGAGAAAAAATATTACAATCTGAATTAGTAAAAAAAAGAGTTTAAAAATCTATAGATTGAAAAGTGACATGAGAAAAATAATATTACTAATATTGGCTATTGGAGTAGTATATTTAATTTTAGTATTCTCAAATAGAAGTGATGAATTGACGATAACCCAAACATCCGAATTAAATACTTCAACTAAAGATAGAATTGACAAAGAAATAATAGAAGTAAAAAAGCTAATTAAAAAAGATTCTAAGTATGATACAGAAATTGGATTTTTTATTGACATGAAAATTCCGTCTGGAAAGAATCGCTTTTTCATTTATAACTTTCAAACTAAAAAGATTATTGATAAAGGAATCGTTGCTCACGGTTCAGGTTCAGAAACAGGAATTAATGGGAAGCTTAAATTTAGTAACACTAATAATTCGCTTTCTACATCTTTAGGTAAATATTCTATTGGAAATTCTTATGATGGAAGATTTGGAAAAGCATATAAATTATACGGTTTGGACAAAACAAATAATAATGCTTTTGATAGAAATATTGTTTTGCATAAATATTTTGATGTCCCATACAATGAACAAGTAGAAAATATTTGTAATAGTTATGGTTGTCCTATGGTAAATGAAAAATTTTTTAAAAGAATCGAAAAGATAATTGATAATTCAGAAAAGAAGATAGTAATGAGTATTTATTATTGAAAAGAAGTGCTAATTGTAGTGATTGCTTTATAAATGACCCTGCTCAAACGTCTCTAACTTCGAGCTATTATACATAGTGTTGTCATCCGTAAACACGATAAAAGTCTGACGACTTTTTTACGATAACTATCTTTAGAATGATTACCTCTTCAAAAGGGTAAAGAAAACTACAAAATTACCGTTGGGCTATTTTGTAGTTTTTGTTTTTATATAATTTGGTATTGGGTTCTGAAAACAAAATGTACTCGCTTAGCCCCGATTATAGTGGAAATCCTCTTGTGCCGGGGTTCGGCATAAGAGATTGTAGCGGAAAGCGGGACGACTCGTGTGGTGCGCAAAGAAGTGGTGCTTCTAGAAAAAATCACCGTGGTCGCCAATGCTCCCTCAGCTAAACCTCAGAGGCATTATCCTTACCGCACTTTGCTATTCCAGATTTTTATTTGTCCCTTTAGATTAGTACATCAACTCCAAAAAGCAGACTCGTATTTTATCGCTATTTTTGCACCCAATAGAGTTGGGTAGTACATCGGATATGGATAAAAAGAATACGCCTTGCTGGAGCAGTTGTCCAGACTGTCAGGGGCAAGGCAAGAAAAGTCAAAGACTTCGTAAAAAAGTGCGGTTGCAGTATCAGCAGTTGGTAGCCAGCCTTTCTTCTGCTGGTGAAGTGGCTTTGCCTGAAGCGCCCAAAGCGCCTTTGGTGTCGTGTTCCCTATGCGGAGGTTCGGGATTGCTTCCATCAGAAAATTTTCCTGTAGTAGATTATGAAAACTATCCCCATATCGCCATTATTGGTGGCGGAATTGGTGGCGTGGCTTTGGCTGTAGCTTGTTTGCATCGCGGCATTCCGTTTACGCTTTTTGAAAGAGACACGCACTTTGAGGCCCGTTCGCAAGGCTATGGACTGACCTTGCAGCAAGCGAGCAAAGCCATAGAAGGATTTGGAATTTTTTCTTTGACCGAAGGCGTGGTTTCTACACGGCATTTGGTGCACAAAACAGACGGAACAGTAATAGGCGAGTGGGGGATGAGAAAATGGGTGCAGCCCACCGAAAAAAAATACACCAAACGTTCCAACATTCATATTGCGCGACAAGCGTTGCGTTTGGCACTCGTGGAGCAACTCGGAGGGAAGGACAACATACAATGGGGACATCAATTGCTCGATTTTCAAGAGGAAGCTTCGGGTAAAATCCAGTTGCGTTTTCAAGTCGGTGCGCAAATTAAAACAATTGCAACCGATTTGGTGGTGGGTGCCGATGGGATTCGAAGTGTCGTCCGTCAGCAATTGATTGGAGAGTCGCTTACTCCTTTGCGCTATTTGGGTTGTCTTGTGATTTTAGGAATTTGTCCTTTGGATGCTCTGCCAACAGTTACTTCAGAGTTGTTGGATTCGGCTACTGTTTTTCAGACGGCCAATGGTCACGAACGTATCTATATTATGCCTTTTACAGCAAATTCGGTGATGTGGCAATTGAGTTTCCCGATGGAAGAAGCCGAAGCCAAAAAACTAAGCGCACAAGGTGCACAAGCTTTGAAGGAAGAAGCGTCTCGAAGAACGCAATGGCATTCTCCTATTCCACAAATAGTCGATGCCACAGCGGCTGCTCAGGTATCGGGTTATCCCGTATATGATAGAACTTTGTTGACCACAGCCCAGTTTGAAAACGCAGGAAATAGCACTTTGATCGGCGATGCTGCACATCCTATGAGTCCGTTCAAAGGGCAAGGAGCCAATCAAGCCTTGTTGGATGCTTTGGCATTGGCTCGAGGTATTACCAAAGGTTGTAAACCCTCGTCTCAATGGCGAATAGTAGGATTGAGAAAAAGTGTTTTACTCCCATTTGAAGCGGAAATGATTGCTCGTAGCGCCATAAAAGTCAAAGACTCCGCCGCCGCCGCTGAATTTTTGCATTCGGATATTGTACTTTATGAATCGGATGAACCGCGTGGCCGAATACTCAAACGGAAAAAGCAGTAAGATTTTGGCTTGCTTTTCGAATCTTCGCTACTTTATATGCTTTGTTTTTTAGCTCAGTGAACTAACGATTCAAAACTAGAACGCTGATGACACGGATGGTACAGATTTTCGCTAGTTTGTTTTATATTAAATCTGTTTAAATCTGCGTCATCTGCGTTCCATTTTCAAACCGGTTTTCAGTAAAAGGTTGTCCAATAAAAGTAAACCCCCAATAAAAGTTTGATGTTGTTTCATTTCTAAAGCGATTGTGTTTATTCAAAAAATGTTTACATTTGTATCGTACACGATTTAATCGTAAAAGATAAAATAATGAAAACAACATTCTTTCAAAACAGTATGCGCATTCTTTTGGGCGCATTTATGACTTACGCGGGAATAAGTCACTTAACATTCAACAGAACGGCATTTTTAGCACAAGTTCCTAAATGGCTTACAACAGACCCTAGTTTTATGGATTTTGTGGTGTTGTCTTCAGGGATAGTCGAAATGGCATTGGGCTTAGCACTTATTTTTTGGGTGAGCCAAAAAATATATGTTGGAATAGCGCTTGGGATATTCTTTATTTTGATTTTTCCTGGGAATCTTTCACAATACTATTACGGCATTGATTCTTTTGGTTTGAATACCGATAACAAGCGTTTGATTCGTTTGTTTTTTCAACCTGTTTTAGTGCTTTGGGCACTTTGGTCCACTGGAGCTTTGGCTTATTTATTGAAAAAAAGAAAAGTTATTTCGCAACAGTCCTTTTATGATTTTGAAGCTGAATCCATTCAAGGCAAACGAATTCCAATGAGTGCTTATAAAGGAAAAACAGTACTCGTTGTCAACACCGCCAGTCAATGCGGATTGACGCCACAATACGAAGGTCTTGAAAAGTTGTATCAAAAATATGAAAGCCAAGGGTTGGTAATTCTGGGATTTCCTTGCAACCAATTCGGGAAGCAAGAAAAAGGAAGCGCGACAGAAATTGAAACCTTTTGTCAAGTCAATTACGGTGTTAGTTTTTCAATGTTTTCGAAAGTTGAGGTCAATGGAAGCCAAGCGCATCCTTTGTTTGTGTATTTGAAAGCAAGTTTAGGAGGTGTTTTTGGAAGTACCATAAAATGGAATTTCACTAAATTTGTCATCGATAAAAACGGACGTCCTATACAACGTTTTGCGCCCATCACTACACCTGAAGCCATAGAAAAATACCTTCAAGAAATCCTGTAACTATGGAAAAAGATTTTAGCACGTTATATCTCGAGAACCAACTTTGTTTTCCGTTGTATGCGGCTTCGCGTTTGACCACAAAGCTGTATACTCCTTTTTTGGAAGACTTGGGGATTACGTATCCACAGTATTTAGTGTTACTGGTTTTATGGGAAAAGAACTCACAGACCGTAACAGAAATAGGCACTCGTTTGGCTTTAGAATCAAATACATTGACGCCTCTTTTAAAACGATTGGAACAAAAGGAGTTGCTCACTAGGTCACGTTCTTCGAAAGACGAGAGAGCGGTTTTGGTTACTTTAACAGCAAGTGGACAAGCACTCAAAGAACAAGCCGTTTGCATTCCGCAAAAAATTATGGAATCTTTTGCGAATACTTCCATGAGCAAAGAGGAACTTCAAGCGTTTCAAAAAACATTGACTAAGTTGGTGGAGTTGTTGGGTGAAGAATAATGGTTGTATTTTCCTTACTTAAGGTAGCCTTTTATTGTTCGTTTTTAGAGTAAAAAAATATCTAAGAAAATGTCTTTTATTTCATTAGATTAGAGAATCTTTATTTTTTTTAAATAGTCATAAAGCACTACAGGAGTTATTATAATTTGTAATTTTGAAAAAAAGATTGGAAAATGGATTTACAAACACGAAAATTAAATTTCATCCAAGACTTTCTTAAATTAGAGAGTGAGAAAACGATTGCTCAATTTGAAAAGTTACTTAGGAACACAGCTGCGAATGAGGAAGAGCTGAATCCAATGACGATAGATGAATTTCATAAAAGAATTAATCAGTCTTTGGAAGATGTTAAAAATGGTAAAGTAACGGATGCTAATGACCTTTTAACAGAAATTGAAAAATGGAGTTAAAAGTCAAGTGGACCGATTTTTCTAAGAATGAGTTGAAAAATATTTTTGAATACTACAAAGACAAAGCCAGTGTTGCTATTGCTAGAAAACTCGTCACGGGAATTGTAAATGAAACGTTGAGGTTAAAGCTTCAACCGACAATTGGACAAGAGGAAGAATTGTTGAAAAATAGTGATAAGGAGTTTAGGTATATAGTTTTTAAAAATTATAAAATCATTTATTTCGTCAATAGTCAACTGAATACAATTGAAGTAGTTGATGTTTTTGATACTAGACAAAATCCAATCAAAATCAAGAGAACTAAATAGTAAATGAGATTGTAACTATTGTTTTATGCCTCACATTTCAAAACAAAGAACCCCTAGAGTTGGCAGTCTCTAGGGGTTCTTTTTCTACAAGTTATACCTAACGAAAAGATATAAACTCAAAAAAAATCTGGTATAATGCCGATATAGTATGAAAATAGTTCAATTTTTATTGGACTATATTGAAGACATAATCGGTATAAAAAAATAAAATAGAAGTGGGATTAAAACATACCTCCGCCTCCTTTATTCGTATTGTCGTCTCTTTGTTTGCGTTGTAAACTTTTGTTTTTTCCACCACCAAAACTGTAGGTTATACCCAAGTATACCGTTCGGCTTTCCCAAGTAAATTCTCCCGTTTGTGGGTAAGGATATTCAGCATCAAAGGCATAACGCATAGTGTTGAACATATCATTGAAACGCACACTAATGTTCATTTTTTTGTCTAGCAAAGTATAGCGCGCACCACTATCAATTTTGTACATTTCCTTGCTGTTGTTTTGCAATCCATCAACACTTCCTCTGTAGAATCCGAAAAGCAAAAAGCTTAAGCGTTTGTTGGCTTTAAAGTTAGAGTTCAATCGTCCGTTGAAAGCTGAAACAGTCACATTTCTTTCCAAAGGTTTGCTGGTGTTGCTAGTTGGGTCGAATTGGAAAACCACACCTTGTTGTTTGATGCTCGAAAAATCAATAGCTGGCTGTATGTCCCACCATTTGGTGATTTTATAATTGGCAGACACTTCAAATCCAGAAGCCGTATTGTTATCGAAGTTGGTGTAGGTCAAAATCTGTCTTTGTCCACTTGGATCATTTTCGTCAGGGTACAAGATACGGCTGATTTGGTCGTTGATGCTTCTTACGAATACGCCTGCGGTAATGCTACCTTTTTCTAAAACTTTGGTATAATTCAATTCAACCGAATTGGTAAATTGTGGACGTAATTCTGGATTTCCAAAAGAAGTCACCAAAGGAGTTGCAAATTCACGGATAGGTTTGGTTTGCTCTAAACCTGGTCGGTCTACACGACGGCTATAGCTCAATTGCAGCGTATTTTTCTCATTCAAATTATAAGTCAAATAAGCAGAAGGATAAACGGTAAGGTAATCGTCATCAAAGGTGGTTTTCCCTCTGTTCAAGTTGGCGGCTACTTTATAACTTTCAAATCTAGCGCCTATTTGGTAGCTGATTTTTTTGAATTTTTGACCAAAAGTGGCATAGGTAGAATAAATGTCAATATCGTACGTGTAATTCGATTGTTGATCGGCTGTAGCCACCAATGGGTTTCCTGTGCTATAATTGTTCTCTGTTCTTGTGATTCTGGCTTCGGCACCTGCTTCAAGTGTTGATTTTTCGTCGATTGGATTAACATAATCAATATTGAAAGTGCTTAGTTTTTGAGCATCTTTGATATTGTCTTTGAAAAAAACAGTGCTGTTTGAATTGTTAGTCGTAGTCGTTTCGGTATCAAAACTCGCTCTTTGGGTTTCTTTGTAATCGTTAAAATTGGCTTCTACATCAAGCGTGTGGCCTTCTTTTTTGAAAATATGTTTGTACGCCAAGTTGTAAGTTCCGGTTTGATTGGGTCCTTCGTAAGTGGATTTTTGCAGAATTTTGTCAATCGTTCCAAAGTTATTGTAGTCAATATTGGTGTTTACATTTCCAGTTCCATCCGCTTTGTTTTGGTTGGTGTAAAAAGACAAGGTGTTGTTGTCGTTGATCAAATAATCCATTCCTACTTTGTATAAATACGAATCATTTTCATTCGAAATATCTAATCTTTGCACTAGGTCTTGGTCCAATCTCGCGATTTTTCCATCGTTGAAATAAGTACCAAAGTTGCGTCCTCCGTTACCAAAGAAATTCACTTTGCCTACTTTGTAATTCATATCTAAAGATTGGTTGTATTTGGCAGTTTCACCAAAGG
Source organism: Flavobacterium polysaccharolyticum (assembly GCF_038739875.1). Taxonomy (NCBI): domain Bacteria; kingdom Pseudomonadati; phylum Bacteroidota; class Flavobacteriia; order Flavobacteriales; family Flavobacteriaceae; genus Flavobacterium; species Flavobacterium polysaccharolyticum. The sequence continues at coordinate 83,311 of NZ_JBCGDP010000018.1, read as the reverse complement.
TAATTCCACCGCTAAAACTTCCGTTAAAACCGGTATTGGCATTTTTGTGTAAGATGATATTGATGATGCCCGACATTCCTTCAGGATTGTATTTGGCACTCGGATTGGTAATCAATTCTATTTTTTTGATAGAAGTCGATGGAATTTGTTTTAGCAATTGCGCTGGGTCAATGTTGGTTGGTCTACCGTCAATTAAGACACGTACATTTTCATTGCCACGTAACGATAATTTTCCGTCTTGATCCACATTTACTGATGGGATATTGTTCATAATGTCAGAAGCCGAAGCACCTGCCGTGGTCAAATCTTTTCCGACAGTAATTACTTTTCGGTCGATTTTTTGTTCAATAGTAGAGCGTTCGCTAACAATGTTTACGCCTTTCAGCTGCGTCGCTTCTTCTTCTAAACTAACTTTGAACGAGGCTTCTTTTTTGTTTTCGCTTAAAATGGCTGACCCGATATATTTTCTAAATCCGATATATTGAATTTCGATAGTATAGCTTTTTAAAGCCAAATTCTTGATGGTGAATTCACCCTTGTCATCAGTGTTTGCGCCCGAGATAACTTTTCCGTTATCTTTGATTGAAACGATAGCATAAGATATCGGAGCGTTTGAAGTTTTTTCGGTGATTTTTCCAGTGATTTTTCCAGAATTTTGTGCCGTTCCTATTCCGACTACGCATAGTAGTAGAAAGGCGATTAGTTTGATTTTCATGATTGATTGATTTTGATTGATGTTTTATTTAGACTGAAAAGTTTGCGATATGTTACACAAAAAATTAACAAACGTTTAATTGGAGAGGTGATGATTTCCTTTTTTAAGCTTTTTTAGGCTTGTTTTGGGTAAACAATATTTGGTTTTAATTGATTTTTAGTCAGTGGTTTATCGCTATAAAATGATGCTTAATAATTTTTTTTAATCTCAGTTGTAAAAAAAATAAAAATCACCCTATTTTTTTTGGAGAGCTTTAGGAAAAATCAAACAAATTCATTGAACAAGCGGTTTTCTAATTGCTAAATAAGCAGTATCTTTGCGCACTTTTAAAATACAGTATACATGTCATTACAACATATTCTTACTCCGTCGATTCACAAAGCCGTTCAAACCTTGTTTGACGTAACTCTTGATAAAGTTGAATTTCAAGCGACTCGAAAAGAATTCGAAGGAGATATTACCTTAGTTATTTTTCCTTTATTGAAAGTAATTAAAAGCAATCCAGTAGAGTTAGGAAACAAAATAGGAACCTATTTGGTAGAAAACGTAGCCGAAGTGGCTCGTTTTAACGTAGTATCTGGTTTTTTGAATATTGTTATTGCCGATGCCTATTATTTGAATTTTTTCAACGGAATCAAAGACGATACTCGTTATGGTTTTGTAACACCAAGTCCAGATGCTAAAGCGGTAATGGTAGAATATTCTTCTCCCAATACCAACAAACCTTTGCATTTAGGGCACGTTAGAAACAATCTTTTGGGGTATTCAGTGGCGGAAATCATTAAAGCTTCTGGAAAAAAAGTATACAAAACACAAATCATCAACGATAGAGGAATCCATATTTGTAAGTCGATGTTGGCTTGGCAAAAATTCGGAAACGGAGCCACTCCAGAAAGCACAGGCTTGAAAGGAGATAAATTGGTGGGGAATTATTACGTAGCTTTTGATAAGGCCTATAAAGAAGAAATCAATCAATTAATGGCTGAAGGTAAAACGGAAGAAGAAGCGAAAAAACAAGCGCCAATTCTTTTGGAAGCCCAAGAAATGCTGTTGAAATGGGAAGCTGGTGATGCTGCCGTAAAAGCGCTTTGGAGCACAATGAACCAATGGGTGTATGATGGTTTTGCGACTACCTACAAGAATTTGGGCGTTGATTTTGATAGTTATTATTACGAAAGCAATACCTATTTGCTAGGAAAAGATGTCGTGCAAGTAGGATTAGATAAAGGTATTTTCGAAAGAGATCCTGATGGTTCCGTTTGGATTGACTTGACTGATGAAGGTTTGGACCGTAAGATTGTTTTGCGTTCAGATGGGACAGCGGTTTATATGACGCAAGACATTGGAACAGCAATTCAGCGTGTAAAAGATATGTCTGATGTAGGAGGAATGGTATACACAGTAGGAAACGAACAAGATTACCACTTCAAAGTATTGTTTTTGATATTGAAAAAACTAGGTTTTGACTGGGCTTCTAGCTTGTATCACCTTTCGTACGGAATGGTAGATTTGCCTTCAGGAAAAATGAAAAGCCGTGAAGGAACTGTTGTAGATGCCGATGACTTGATGCAAGAAATGACCGATACTGCTCAAAAAATTGCTGAAGATTTAGGGAAATTAGACGAATATTCAGCCGAAGAAAAGGCTGCTTTATATAGCACCATTGGGTTAGGGGCTTTGAAATATTACATTCTAAAAGTTGATCCTAAAAAACGCATCTTGTTTAATCCTGAAGAATCGGTTGATTTTGCAGGAAATACTGGGCCTTTCATTCAATATACTTATGCCAGAATTCAGTCGATTATTCGTAAAGCGGCTTTCGATTTTTCAGCGCCAAGTGCTCTAAACGAATTGAATGAAAAAGAAAAAGAACTCATCAAACAATTAGAATTGTTCCCAGAAGTGATTCAGAATGGAGCTCAATATCATAGCCCTGCTTTGATTGCCAATTACACTTATGAGTTGGTTAGAGAGTATAATTCGTTTTACCAAGCGGTTTCTATTTTAGGAGAAGAAGACCAACAAAAGAAAATTTTTAGAGTACAATTATCTAAAAAAGTAGCCGATACGATTGCGGCAGCTTTTAGTTTGTTGGGAATTAATGTTCCTGAACGTATGTAATTTTAAATGTTTAAAATCAAAAGACATTCTTGTGAATACACCTAAATCGTATTTTTTTCGCTCTTTTCTGATTATCCTGATGGCAGCTTGCTTTTTTTTAGGATTAAAGGAAGTATTGCCAAAGAAAATATTTGCAGCGGCCAAAGGTCCTTCTAAAAATGTATTGATCGACAGTATGTTGATTGATGCTTTTGAGTCGGAGCCTGACAGTGTGGCGATTACTCCCAATGATACAATGGCCGATCAAAAAATTGTTTTTGAGGAGTCCTTTGGGGTAACTTTTCCTGAAGAATCTATGGATAGTTACAAAGGGTATCAGTATTTGATTCCTTTTTATGAGCGATTGTATCAATTAGAAACCAGTCAAAATGGTAAAGTTCGTATCGCTTATTTTGGTGATTCTATGACCGATGGCGATATGATTGTACAAGATATTCGTGCTGCATTTCAAAATACTTTTGGAGGGAAAGGCGTTGGTTTTGTGTCAATTACATCAGAGTCTGCGGCTTCTAGAGGTTCTGTTTTGCACCAATTTTCTGAAAATTGGAAAATGCAATCGTATTTGAATGTAAAAAATCCAATTCGTGCTTTTGGGGTTAATGGACATGTGTTTTTTGCCAACGATCCCAATAAAGATATTTGGGTGAAATTTGGTGCGGGTAGAGCTAGAAATACGGCATCCTTAGATAATCCTACCTTGTTTTACGGAAGTTCAGACAATGCATCAGGGCAAATAAGTTATCAATTAGATAAAGATAGCATTTATAAAAATTTAACCCCTAACCATTTACTCAATACAATTGTTTTGAAAAATGGTAGTCTGAAAACAATCAAACTGAATTTCAAAAACGCACAATCGGTACCGGTATATGGCGTTAATTTTGATGACGGAAAAGGCGTTCATGTGGATAATTTTTCACAACGTGGTAATTCTGGAATCCCTATTTCAAAGTTCGATCCTGCTTTGATGCAAGCTTTTCAAAAGAAATTGAACTATAATTTAATTGTTTTACATTATGGTACGAACGTGTTGAATTATGGTACAAAAGATTACAATTGGTACGCCAGAAGTATGACCAAAACAGTAAATCGTTTAAGAGAAGGTTTTCCAGGAGCTTCGATTTTGATTGTTTCGACTGCTGATAAAGCTTCGAAATACAAAACCGAAATGAAGACAGATTCAGCAGTTGTACCTTTGACTCATGCTCAACGAAACTATGCGCTCAAAACTCAATCTGGATTTGTGAATTTATACACGCTTATGGGAGGAGATGGTTCGATGGTAAAATGGGTAGAACAAGAACCTGCAATGGCTAATAAAGATTATACGCATTTCAACATGAGAGGTTCTAAAAAAGTAGCAGGCATGTTGTATGACCAAATTATAAACGGTTATCAGGAGTACAAAAGATTACGAAGAACTATAAAAACCGCAAAACCGGTAGCTACAGAGGATAGTGTCATTGCCCAACCCGTTGTTCCTAAAACAGAAGAAACCGATGAAAACTAAATTCCTTTTTTTCTTTTGTTTTGTATGCTTTAAAATGTTTTCTCAAAACGCGTTTTTACCAGTGCTTATGTCTATATCATCTGTTAACGAAATTATTGATCCTGAATTTTATCCAAGAGGGATTCAGAATACCGAGAGGCTGACTTCATTTTTTACCAAATTGAAGGTGCTACAAAATACTCAAAAAGGAAAATTAAATATTGTTCATATTGGTGATTCGCATATTCAAGGCGATGTGATGACGGCTGTTTGTAGGTACAATTTGCAAAAGAATTTTGGGAATGCTGGTCGTGGTTTGGTGTTTCCTTATACACTCGCACATACCAATGGCTCTCCAGATGTTCGTTTTTCATCAAATGTAAAATGGACGAATCACCGTAATATTTTGCCCTTAAACGGAAGCCCAGTCGGTATAAGCGGTATTTCGTTGACTAGTAAGTCAAAAAGTTTACGTCTTACGTTGCAAGTTAAAAACAAAGATTATTTTTTTAATACCCTAAAAATAATTACCCCCAACAACGAATCCCTTTTTGAAAGAGCGGGTGAGGTTGAAAAAACGGTTACTATAAAAACAGTTCCCAAAAAGGTCGTTCATACCATTAAGAAAGGCGAAACGCTTTCGACCATTGCGGATCATTACAACGTAAGTACGGCGAAACTTAAAAAAGAAAACAAACTCACAAGTACTAAAATTACAGCGGGTAAGACATTAAAAATTCCAACCAATCAAACCAGTGAGAAATCGGTAGTAAATACGAAATATCATTCTGAAACTTTTGAAGAAGATATGAATTACCATTTCTTTGAGTCCGAAAAACCATTGGATCGTTTTGTTCTATTGCCAAATAACGAAGCTCCTTTGTATGCTTTGAATGGAGTGGTTTTAGAAAGTAATACTCCCGGGATTATCTATCATAATATTGGTGTAAATGGTGCTAAATATTCTGATTACAATAAATATCCTCTGTTTTTTAATCAGTTAAAAGCCTTGCAGCCCGATTTGATTATTGTGTCTTTGGGGACCAATGAATCCTATGGGAAAATTGCACCATTGGATTACCTCAAACAGGTACAGGAATTTTTGTTGAAAGTTAGAACACAAAATCCAGATGCCGATGTTTTGATCATTACGCCACCGCCATCATTTTTACCTCATCATCGTCTTAATACTTATGTAGATGAATATGCTAAGAGTTTGGTGAGTTACGCAACGTTAGGACAATATGCGGTGTGGGATTTGTTTCAAACTTTAGGAGGAATGCATGGCGTTAGTAAGATTTATGGCAAAGGATTAATGAATCCAGACCGCGTACACTATACCACAAACGGCTATCAGCTACAAGGAAATATGCTGTCCAATGTATTGCTCAACGCTTTTAAAGAATTTAATAAATAAACTAGATTGTGATTACTATTACAGATATAACAAATTGGTTAAAAACCACTTTTGGCACTATAGATGCAGCTCAAGTGAATGAATGGATTACGTTCAATCCAAAAGAGCCAATTCTTTTTAATACCGCTTTTTTCTTAGGACTTTTTTTATTGTTCTATCCTATTTATATTCTTACGACAAAAGCCAAAACTAGGGTGTACAGACACATTTATGTTTTTGCCTTCTCGTTATTCTTTTATTATAAATCCAGCGGAATCTATTTTTGCCTCTTGTTATTTTCTGGTTTGGTCGATTATACGTTGGCTAAATTTCTTTATGAAGAAACTAAAGAAGGCTATCGTAAATTCTTTTTGATTCTTAGTATCATTTTCAATTTGTCTTTTTTAGGCTATTTCAAATATTCTAATTTTTTAATTGACAACTACAATCAGCTATTCGAAGGTCAGATTCATTTTATCGATGTGATTTTACCTGTCGGAATTTCGTTCTATACCTTTCAATCGATGAGTTATATCATCGATATTTATAGAAGAGAATTAGAGCCTACCAAGAACATGTTGGATTATATGTTTTTTGTATCCTTTTTTCCACAGTTGGTGGCAGGGCCTATCGTACGTGCTTCGGAGTTTATTCCGCAAATTTATAGTAAGATTCAATTGTCTCGTGCCGATTTTGACTCGGCAATTTTCTTAATCATTGGCGGTTTAATCAAGAAGACCGTCATTTCAGATTATATCTCTTTGAACTTTGTCGATCGCGTATTCGATGCACCCAAAAGTTATACTGCTTTCGAAAATCTTATAGCATCGTATGGCTATACGATTCAGATTTATTGTGACTTTTCAGGCTATTCCGATATGGCTATCGGGATTGCTTTACTAATGGGATTTAAATTGTCTCTCAACTTTAGAACCCCTTACCAATCGGCTTCTATTACTGAGTTCTGGAGAAGATGGCATATTTCATTATCCACTTGGTTGCGTGATTATTTATATATTTCAGTAGGGGGAAACCGTAGAGGGAGTTTTGGAGGTTTTTTATTTCCTTCATTATTCTTTGCTGGATTAATTGCTTGGGCAACTTGGTATTATCCAGTGAGTCCAATTCCGTTGGTGATTGCTATTGCTTCACTGTTAGTTTTCTGTTTGACTTTCTTATTAGCCAAAGACAAGAAAAGAACTATGTTTACCAATGTGAACTTAATGACTACGATGTTACTAGGTGGATTTTGGCACGGCGCAAGTTTGAAATTTATTATTTGGGGTGCTTTGCACGGCATTGCTTTGGCAGTTAATAAATTGTTTTCGGATTATTTCCCCTCTTCCAAAGACAAAAAAATCACGTTTTGGAAAGCCATCACTACAGCTATTTCTGTGTTAGTTACCTTTCATTTTGTGGTTTTCTGTTGGATCTTTTTTAGAGCCAAAGATTTCTCTGTGGCCTTAGATATGATTGCTTCAATCGGGGAATTACAATTCAATTGGGAACAATGGGCGATAGTCATTTCTGGCTATGAAAACGTGTTTATAATGATTGCTATTGGGTACGCGCTCCATTTTGTTCCAGCCAAAATCACTCAAGGACTAAAAACGATTTTCGACAGGCTACCGATGCTTTTCAAAGCCTTAATTCTTGCACTTACCTTTTGGTTGGTTGCTGCGATGGCTTCAAGCGAATTGGTGCCTTTTATTTATTTCCAGTTTTAACTTTATGCTATATTGTTAGTTTTCATATTTAGATTGAGCAATGCGATGCTGCTGAAGAAAGATTTGTTGTTATGAAAGATGTTTTTTTATTACTAAAACACAAAAAAATTGTCTGACAACTTCCTCCTTGTCCTCCACTCCGCAAAGTGTTCTGTTTAAAAAATAAATTTGTAATCGATCCTTCGTAAAATCTTATAACTTTACGTTTCTTTACAAGTTCTTGCAGGTCGTAAAAGTGATAAGCCTCCCGTCTTTTCCGTAAATATCTTAGAAATTCAAAACGTTTGCTTATAAATCGAAACGCACCCATTTTAAATAAGGTATTGTGGTCAAAAATGGTTGGTAAAAATACTGTGAGGTATTATAAAATATGATGTTCCCGAAAGTTTATTGAATAATTCAGTTTCGCTACGAAGTCTAATACAGATTCTGGGTTTAAAAATAGTTACAATAAAGTCGGGAGATAGTAATCGGGAAAATCTAAGTAGTGCATCCTTCAATAGTGCTAAAAATGAAATCACTTTCCAAAATACTATTGACTCTAATTTTAAAATTTCATCTTCCACAACAATAGAGAACTAAAAACAAGAGATTTAGGAGTATGTTAACTATTACAATAACATGAGAATTAAGTCAAATTTTAACAAAACGAGCCCAATATAATATTGAGCTCATTTTTACCAAAATTAATTATAAATTCGTTTAAATTTAGAGTTGCAGTCTATGATATTATTCAAAGCCTCTTTTTTTCTCTTTAAATATGCTTCTTTATATATGTTATTATATCTTGTAAAACCTCATCTATTAGATGTTGCTCTACATTAAAATAAGTACCATCAAAATAACGAGGACTTGTTCCTTCTCCTGTTGGTGAACCATGATGTGCATCTATTGAACTTCTCCAAAATTCAGCATGATTTTTCCATTCTGGAATAGAAACTAAAGTAGGTTCGATAAACCAAAGATTCCACGACAGTATATTTCCTTCTTGTAACATATTACCAGATGCTAAATTAAAAGCATTCATTACTAATGCATTGAATTCATCAACAATTTTAATGCCTATTGGTCGAATAGCTCCTATTTCTACGGCAATATTACCAATAGTAAAAGCGTCGGGATGTTTTGCAAAACTCGGACTTTCAAATAGGGTTGTTTCTCCTTTTCTTATTGGAAAAATTGGCTGATTTTCATTTCCTGGCAAATGTGTTGTTACTCGAATAGCATTCTCTTTATTCAAAGGAAATTTTGGCATACTGTATTGCAGTAAAGGCCAAATCTCGTTAATTTTATCGCCTTGTTTCTCACTTGGTGAAAACCATATTTTGGCTTCCACGGTCATATCTGCTGCAAGTTCTTTTGTGGTTTCATTTACCCAACCTCTATTTCCTGTAACGGTTATTTCTGCATTCATGCAAAGTTCGTTGCCTAACCAAATGCCTTGTTGTGGACAAATTATGGAGTAAATTCTGCCTTCATTGGTATACCCAATTCTAGAGATATAAGGAGCAAATTGCTGAAAACATCGCTTCTTATCGGGTTTATCTTTTTGGGTTTCCCAACTAAACTCTGGCCATTTTATACCTAATTGTCGTTGTAAAAAGTTAATATTGTCCATATTGCCAAGCATCGGTAAAGAAGAAAGATCAGGATTTGGATATAGCATAGGGGAATTGGCCGGTGGAAAGCCTCCTATCCAACCATTTGGAATTGTTGCATCAGTATTCATATTTATAAAATTTAGTTATAACAACAAACTTATATCTATAGACTGAAGTTTTTTAGCGCAGAAATACCTGTTTTTATTACTAATTTAAATATTAAACACTTTTCATAATAAACTTAATACGATAGTGATTCAAAAGTGTTTTTGACTAACTTATCCTTAATTTAAATAAAGTTTAGATTTGTATAAAAATGCACTACAAAGTGTTCAGTTTAAACATAAATTTGTCATTCATGCTTTGTAAAGTCTCATGAATTTACATTTCTTTAAATTCCTCTGTTGCTTTAGATATGATTACTTCAATCGGGGAATTACAATTCAATTGGGAACAATGGGCGATAATCATTTCTGGCTATGAAAACGTGTTTATAATGATTGCTATTGGGTATGCGCTCCATTTTGTTCCAGCCAAAATCACCCAAGGACTAAAAATGATTTTCGACAAGCTACCGATGCTTTTCAAAGCCCTAATTCTTGCGCTTACCTTTTGGTTGGTTGCTGCGATGGCGTCAAGCGAATTGGTGCCTTTTATTTATTTCCAGTTTTAATTTTTATGATGTTATCAGTTTCATAACTAGATAGAGGAACACGAAGCTGCTGTAAAAATTTTGTTTTTTATCAACTTTCTTAAAGCGCACTTCATTTTACTCTAATGTATTTCTAGATTTGGAGTTGAATCTCTTAACAACGGAACTCTTATCCAAAGGGTTTTAGTATAAAAACTACAAGGGCTTTAAGCCCTCGTAGTTATAAGTATTATACAAATTATTGAAGACTTGCCTCAAAAGTTTTACTAGTTTACTCCACCGCCTAATGCTTTATATAAATTGATAATGGCTTGATGTTGTAGTTTTTTGGTAATGATGAGTTCAATTTTTGAGTCTAAAGCAGTTCTTTGTACTAATAATACTTCTAAGTAAGTGGCTCTTCCGGATTTAAACAAATCGTTGGCAATTTCAGTTGATTGAGTATACGAAGAAACCTCTTTGTTTTTTAGTTCATAAAGTTCTTTCAAGTTTTTTACATTGGACACTTCATTGGACACTTCGATATAGCCGTTTAAAATTGTCTTTTGATAATTGATTAGCGCTTCAGTTTGATTAGCTTTAGTCGTATTAAATTGTGATTTAATAGCACTTCTGTTTAAGAGAGGTGCTGTCATTCCTCCAAGAATAGTGTATGCTATTGACTGTGGAGATTGAAAAAGCAAACCTGTAGTAAAGGCTTGGAATCCCGCTGCTCCTGTAATTGTAAAGCTAGGGTAAAACGCTGCCTTTGCTGCTTTTACATCACATTTAGTAGCAAGTAGCGTAAGTTCTGCTTGTCGAATATCGGGTCTATTGGTTAGTAATTGCGAAGGGATACCTAAGTTAACAATGGAAGGGTCTAAGGTGTTGAATTTAGTTTTGTCTCGAATTATAGTTTGCGGAAATTGACCACAGAGGAAGTTAAGTTTATTTTCTACAACGGTAATTTGTTGTAGTATTTTAAACTCAAATCCTTTGGAATTGTTGACCTGTCCTTCAAATTGTTTTACAGCCAATTCGTTTAGTATGCCCGTTTGTTTTTTTATCTTGATGATTTCAAGAGCAGCTTGTTGCAGCGCAATGGTTTCTCGAATGATATCGAGTTCATTGTCTAAGGCAAGTAAATCAAAGTAGGTCGTAGTGACTTCGGCAATTAAAGCTGTTTGAATGGCATTTCTACCTTCTATAGAACTACTAAAGCGGGCAACTGCGGCTTTTTTATTAGATCCAAGTTTCCCCCAAACATCCACTTCCCAGCTCGCATTGAAGCCCGCAAAGTAGTCAGGTAGGTTTTCTGGAACGACTCTTCCAGGTTGAATATCTGTACTGGCGTTTCCAGCGCCATCCATTGTAAATAACCCAAATTTGCGTTGTGCGGCAGACAATCCTGCGCTTAAAATAGGAAGTTGTGCTCCTTTAGTGAATTGTACTCCAGCACGGGCAATTTCAATTTTTTGAATCGCAATCTGCAAATCATAATTATTGTTGATGGCCGTGGTAATCAATTTTTTTAGGTTATCATCTTTGTAAAATAGCTCCCATTTTACCTTCGCACTATTAAGCGTGTCTTTTGATTCTAAATAGGTAGCGGGTAAAGGCGTAAGTTGTTGTTCCGCTACATTATTTGTTGTCTTGCATCCAAAAAGACCAAGGGTTATAATGAGGAAAAAAACGATTCTTTTGAATTGTAACATAATTGTTTGAAGTTGATTCTTTAATGAATAAAATTTATTTTGCCTCTGTATTTTTATAAGTCAAACTCGCGAAAATGTAGTAAAGCCCAGGAATAATTAGTACACCGAAAATGGTACCAAACAACATTCCTCCTGCAGCTGCTGTACCAATAGTTCTATTTCCGATGGCACCAGCACCCGAAGCAAGCATAAGTGGGAGCAAGCCTGCAATAAATGCAAACGAAGTCATCAGAATAGGACGCAAACGTGCTAAAGCTCCTTCGATGGCAGCCTGAAATGGAGTTAATCCTTCTTTTTGTTTGAGAATGGCAAACTCAATAATTAATACCGCATTCTTTCCTAGTAGTCCAATAAGCATTACCATAGCGACCTGAGCATAAATATTGTTTTCTAAACCCAATGCGACCAAGAGGAAAAATGCTCCAAATACTCCAGTTGGCAAAGATAAAATCACAGGCAATGGTAAAAGAAAGCTTTCGTATTGAGCCGCTAACAAGAAGTAAATAAAAAGTAAACAAATAAGGAAAATGTAAATTGCTTCATTCCCAGCATTCGCTTGTTCTCGCGAAGAGCCTCCCCAGTCAAAGCCGTATCCTTTTGGAAGTTTTTCGCTAGCAACAGCTTTGACAGCAGCAATGGCTTGCCCACTACTGAATCCTTCTTTTGGTTCACCATTTAACATCGCTGCGGGATACATATTGTAGCGAGTAATTTGTTCAGGGCCATATACTTTTTCTATAGATAAAAAGGAGGACATAGCAACCATTTCACCTTGAGAGTTCTTGGTGTAAAGCTTTAAAATATCTTCTGGCTTTGTTCTGAACTCAGGAGAAGACTGCACCATAACTTTATACATCTGATTAAATCTGATAAAATTAGTGGCATATTCACTTCCTAAATAGGTTTGTAGCGTATTCAGAATTTCGCTTATTACCACCCCTTTTTGCGCAGCTTTGGTATTGTCAATGTTTACAAGAAATTGAGGAAAGCTTGCATCAAAAGATGAAAAGGTGTTTTTTATTGCTTCATTTTTGTTCAATTCTAAGGCGAAATTTCGTGCTACTTCTTCTAGTTTTTTCAAATCACTTTTGCCTGTTTTATCTAGAATTCGCAATTCAAATCCACTTGAGTTTCCATACCCAGGAACAGGGGGAGGGGTAAAAAATTCAATTTTACCATCTTTGATGTTTTTAGTGTCTTCTTTTAGCTTCTGGATTATTTCCTGGTCTGTCGTTCCTTTTCTTTCCTTCCAGCTTTTTAAGCTAATTAAGTTCATCCCGAATGAAGCACCAGTTCCATCGGTAAGGAAGTTATAGCCTGCTAAGGTAGAAACAGAGGCAACACCTTCTATTTTTAAAGCAGCTTGTTGTATCTCATCTACTACTTTTTCAGACCGTTCTAATGTGGCGCCTGAAGGAGTTGTGATACTTGCATAAATGGTTCCTTGGTCTTCATTTGGAATAAAACCAGTTGGTAAGAATTGTCCAATTCCAAAAGTTCCAACACAAAACAGGACAAGCGTTAGAGCCGTTACCACACGTCTGTTTACAATGTATTCTAGTATTTTTCGATACTTTGCTGCTATGGTATTATAGCGAGCGTTGAAAGCATCAATAAAGCGATTGATAATGGTATTTTTGCGTTCTTGATTGTGAGTATTCTTTAGCATAAGAGCACACAAAGCGGGTGTCAATGTTAATGCGATAACACCTGAAAGTACAATTGCGATAGCCATTGTGACAGAAAACTGTCTAAAAAAAACTCCCGAGGGTCCCGGTAAAAAGGCTACTGGAATAAACACAGCAGACATCACTAAAGTAATCGCTATAATGGCTCCACCAATCTCTTTCATAGTACTTTCCGTTGCTTCTTTTGGATTGAGATGTTCTTCTTCCATTTTGGCGTGTACGGCTTCCACAACAACAATGGCATTGTCAACCACAATTCCAATGGCTAAAACCAATGCAAAAAGCGTGATTAGATTGATACTAAATCCAAAGAGTTGCATAAAGAAAAATGTACCGATTAGTGATACAGGAACTGCAATAGCAGGAATCAAAGTAGACCTAAAGTCTCCCAAGAAGATAAAAACGACTAAAGCAACCAATAGAAAAGCTTCTATCAGTGTATATAGGACACCCTCAACAGACGCATTCAAAAAATTGGAAACATCATAACTATAGGTGTATGATATTCCTGCGGGAAAAGAGGACTTTAGCTCGTCCATTTTATTTTTGATGTTTTCAATTACATCACTTGCATTACTTCCTGGACGTTGTTTTAAAACAATTGCAGCAGATGGTTTTCCGTTTTCTTTCGACAAAACATCATAATCTAGTGATCCAAATTCTACATCGGCAATGTCTTTCAATCGCAAAAGTTCTCCTTGAAAATCACGTTTTATGATTACATTTTCATATTGTTCTTTGGTATTGTATTTTCCTGTATATTTTACTACATATTGTAGGGATTGTTCTATTTTTCCGGAGCTTTCGCCTACTTTTCCAGGGGCTGCTTCTATATTTTGCTGTTTAAGATTCTGAATTACTTCTTCGGTCGAAATATTGTAAGCAGCCATTTTTACTGGGTTGAGCCAAACACGCATTGCATATTCTCGTTGCCCCATTATATCGGCATAACCCACTCCTTCAATTCGTTTTAGTTCAGGTATAATATTGATATCAGCAAAATTGAACAAGAATTTTTCATCAAGATTGGTGTCTGAACTTAATATGTTAAGATACAATAGCATACTGTTTTGTACCTTTTCAACAATTACTCCGGATTTAATTACTTCTTCTGGTAATTCATCAAGAACAGAAGAAACTCTATTTTGCACGTTGACAGCGGCAATTTCTGGATCTGTCCCCGCTTTAAAGATGATGTTGATGACACTGGTTCCGTCGTTTCCTGATACAGACGACATATAAGCCATTCCGGGTACGCCATTCACAGCACGTTCCAAAGTTGTTACCACTGCTTTTACGCAGGCTTCAGCATTTGCTCCTGTATATTTAGTGGTAACCGTCACTTCTGGTGGAGCAATATCTGGGAATTGGGTCATGGGTAATTGCGTCAATGACAATACCCCTAAAAGAACAATAATTAATGAGATAACTATTGATAGTACAGGTCTATGTATAAATTTTGAGTACATTGTTTTGTTTTTTTAAAGTCTACAGACTTTATAGTTTTGAAATTAATTCTTGCATTCGTTTGGTTTCAGGGAATATTTTATCTCCTTCTTTCAAGTTCTGAATGCCTTCATATATAATTCTGTCGGATGTTTTTAATCCCGATTCAATTATATACAAGTGTTGAATGCGTTGTTTGATTTCAATATTTCTTGCGCGTACAATGTTGTTGTCATCTACTACATAAACGTATACTTTATCTTGTATTTCAAAGGATGCTTTTTGAGGAATAAGTAAAGCCTTTTTTATAGTATTGGTTAACTGAATTTTCCCGCTTGACCCATGTTTTAATAGTAAATCTGGATTTGGAAATTTGGCTCTAAAAGCTATGTTTCCAGTTGTTTTGTCAAATTCTCCTTCAATTGTTTCAATGCTTCCTTTGTAAGCATGTGCTTTGTTATTGGCTAAGAGTAAAGTAATATCTGCAGCGTTATTCTCTTTTTTTTGCTCTTTAAATTGCAGGTATTCCTTTTCGGATACATTAAAATAAGCATAGACAGAGCTGTTGTTTGATATTGTGGTAAGGAGTGTTCCCTCATTGATTAAACTTCCAATTTTGAAAGGAATTCGATTGATGACGCCGTCAAAAGGAGCTTTTATTTTTGTCAATGAAACTTGAATTTCTGCACTAGATTGATTCGCTCGATATTCATCAATGCGAGCTAAAGAGGCAGTATAAGCCGCTTGTGCTTTCTCTAATTCAGTTTTGGATACAATGTTTTTGTTGGCTAGTGTTTTAATGTTTTGCAAATCAAGTTCTGCAGTTTTTGCCTCAGCTAAAGCATTTTTGACCATTGCTTTTGCTTTAAGAACATCTTTTTGTAAAGTTTGGCTACTTATGGTGAAAAGTAATTGGCCTGCTTTTACAGGTTTACCTTCATCAACATATATTTTTTCGATGTAGCCATTAATTTTTGTTCTAATCTCAACATTTTGCAGGGATTGTATTTCTGCTACATGGTCTATCGTAAAAGTAGTATCTACCAAAATAGGATTAGTGGTAGGGTATTTTTCTAAAGCGATTTTTTCGCTTTTGTTTGAGTTGCAAGAGAAAGTAGTCCCAATAGCAAGAACTAGGACAAAAATCAAAATAATTTTGTTCATTTTTATGAAAATTAAATAATAGTAAGTACAGTGTTTTTCTGCTTTATCGACAATCCTTTTGCTTAGGATGCACAACAAAACAGCAACTTAGTGTAATAATTATTTAATTTTTTGGAGGAGGAGGAACAATATCTTGGTGACACTGACGTGGCTCTATATGGATATAATTATCAGATATTTTTCTATAATTGAAAGCCAACGGTAACTGATAATGAAAGGTAATGGGAAATAAGGAAGTCTCGAAACTATCCTCAATTTCGTTTACAGAGTTTTGTTCGCTATCATCTGTTGTTTCAAATGGTGAGTCTGAGTTCGTATCTTTAGTTGAAGCCGATAAATAAAACAAAACAGATTGCTTACTCTTTTTATAGTTTAATGAAAAAGAGGAATATGCTCCTCTACTAGCAAGTGCAGTAGTGTCAACAAAGAGTAATAGCGTAATAAGCCATATCAATACTGAGCGCATATGAAGAGATCTTTTTTCCATTTTGAACTACAAATATATACGAATTCCATAATGTGGTTTGCTATTTAAGAATATCTTAGGTATTTTTTAGTAAATTCATAAGATTTGTTTTTAACTTCTTGTTTTTGATTAGGTTTCTATTTAAGATTACTTATTTTTCAAAGCCTTAATTCTTGCGCTTACTTTCTGGTTGTTTGTTGCAATGGCTTCAAGCGAATGGGTGCCTTTTATTTATTTCCAGTTTTAGAACACACAATTTTTTAGGAGCGGAGGCAAAAGGTCCTTTTGTACACAAGTTTCCCGCTGTCCACTATATCTCCTGCCTTGTTTGGTCACAAGTCAGGAGGATGCCGTTCCCATCGGGGCTAGAAAGTAAGCATAAAGCTTTTTTGGATTCATACCAAAAAACAAAATAGAAGAACTTGCAATTACCTTTTTTTAGTTTTCAAAAACGCCTAAATTCTCCAAAGTTTAAAGTTCAAATCTTTGTGCCTCTAAACCTTTATACTATATTTGCATTTCAAAAAAATAGAAAATTATGTTCGATAATTTAAGCGATAAGTTAGATAAAGCGTTCCATATTCTTAAAGGTCATGGAAAAATCACCGAAGTCAATGTAGCCGATACTTTAAAAGAAGTTCGTCGTGCTTTGTTAGATGCCGATGTTAACTTTAAGATTGCTAAAGATTTTACAGCCAAAGTTAAAGAAAAAGCCATTGGTCAAGACGTATTGACTACGTTGCAACCAGGACAACTTTTGGTAAAACTAGTCAAAGATGAATTGACAGAATTAATGGGAGGCGATGTTGCTGGAATTAATTTGTCTGGTAATCCATCCGTAATTTTGATGTCAGGTTTGCAAGGTTCTGGTAAAACTACCTTCTCTGGTAAATTAGCCAATTATCTTCAAACCAAAAAAAATAAAAAAGTCCTTTTAGTTGCTTGTGATATTTATCGTCCAGCAGCGATTCAACAATTATATGTTGTTGGAGATTCTATAGCCGTTGAGGTGTATTCTGAACCAGAAAACAAAAATCCTGTTGAGATTGCACAAAATGCGATTAAACACGCCAAATCCAACGGATTCAATGTGGTAATCGTCGATACCGCAGGTCGTTTGGCTGTGGATGAAGAAATGATGAACGAAATCGAACGCGTTCACAAAGCAATCCAGCCACAAGAAACCTTGTTTGTCGTAGATTCAATGACAGGACAAGACGCAGTAAATACTGCAAAAACCTTCAACGACCGTCTAAACTTTGATGGAGTTATCTTGACTAAATTAGATGGTGATACTCGTGGTGGAGCTGCATTGTCTATCAAGACTGTTGTTAATAAACCAATTAAGTTTGTAGGAACAGGAGAAAAAATGGATGCCATTGATGTATTCTATCCTATTCGTATGGCTGAACGTATCCTTGGTATGGGAGACGTTGTTTCTTTGGTAGAGCGTGCTCAAGAGCAGTTCAACGAAGAAGAAGCTAGAAAATTACAAAAGAAAATTGCTAAAAATGAATTTGGTTTTGATGATTTCTTGACTCAAATTCAGCAAGTAAAGAAAATGGGTAATATGAAGGATTTGGTTGGAATGATACCAGGTGCTTCCAAAGCAATGAAAGATATCGAAATTGAAGACGATGCGTTCAAACATATTGAAGCCATTATCCATTCTATGACACCTGGCGAAAGAAGCAAACCAGCACTAATCGACGCCAAACGTAAGATTAGAATCGCAAAAGGTTCTGGTACAAAAGTGGAGCAAGTCAATCAATTGATGAAGCAATTCGACCAAATGAGCAAAATGATGAAAATGATGCAAGGGCCAGGCGGAAAGAATTTGATGAAAATGATGGGCGGAATGAAAGGAATGCCTGGAGGAATGCCTAGATAATACTAATAGTTTCAAGTTTCAGGTTTCAAGTAATTGATACTTAAACTTGAAACTTTTTTACTTTAATAAAATAGAAGTCTCAATTACTTGAAATTTTAAACAATAAACCTGAAACCTTTTTTAGAAATGCAACTACTAGACGGAAAAAAAACATCAGAAGATATTAAGAAAGAAATTGCCATTGAAGTGCAACAAATGAAAGACAATGGGGAGAAAGTGCCTCATTTGGCTGCAGTAATTGTGGGTACAGATGGTGCTAGTTTAACTTACGTTGGTAGTAAAGTGCGTTCTTGTCAACAAATTGGTTTTGAATCTACTTTGGTGAGTTTGCCAGAAAGTATTACAGAAACTGAGTTGTTGTTGAAAATAAAAGAATTGAATGAAGATGATGACTTAGACGGTTACATCGTGCAATTGCCATTGCCAAAACATATTGATGAACAAAAAATATTAATGGCAATTGACCCTGACAAAGATGTAGATGGTTTCCATCCAGCTAATTTCGGAAAAATGGCATTAGATATGGATACTTTTATTCCAGCGACTCCATTTGGAATTATGCAATTGTTAGAACGTTATAAAGTTGATACAGTAGGAAAACATACGGTTGTAATTGGAAGAAGTCATATTGTTGGCCGTCCGATGAGTATCTTGATGAGTCGTAAAGGGAATCCAGGTGATTCAACCGTTACCTTAACCCATAGTAGAACCAAAAACATTGAAGAATTTACTAAAAATGCTGATATAATCATCACCGCTTTGGGTGTTCCAAATTATTTGAAAGCCGATATGGTAAAAGACGGCGTTGTTGTTATCGACGTTGGAATCACTAGAGTCGAAGACGCTTCTCACCCAAAAGGATATGTAATTACCGGAGATGTTGATTTTGATGGGGTAAGTAAAAAATCCTCATTCATCACTCCAGTACCTGGTGGTGTTGGGCCAATGACCATAGCGATGCTGTTACAAAATACATTATTAGCGAGAAAAATGAGAATGAAGTAATATTCTTTATAGAAGTGATAAAGCTCAAACATAAGTTTGGGCTTTTTTTTGTCTTAAGATTTGCATAAATAGTAGGCATCAAAGGGTTATTCGGAATTTAAACAATACTTTTGCAACACTTAAAATAAGCAGCCCCAATGGACGATTATTATTCGGAAAAATTGAAAAAATAAAGCTCTTGAAAATCATTTCAAGAAGCTATAACTTAACCTGTAGATTTTTGAAATGAAAGCGTTTTACAAAAACAATAACGGATTGTTTGAGTCAAAAGAATGGACTCCTAATTGTTGGATTAATATTGAATGTCCAACAAAAGAAGAAAAGAATTACCTCCTAGAAGACCTAAAAGTTCCCGAAGAATTCTATAATGATATCGAAGATATTGACGAAAGACCACGTATCGAGATAGAAAACGGTTGGACATTGATTATCATCAGAATTCCAGTAAATACCAATAATGTAAAATTACCTTTCAATACAATTCCTGTTGGAATCGTTTTTAAAGGTGACATTTGTGTGACGATCAGTTTTCATAAAACAGAAATGTTGACGGATTTTGTGGTTTATACTCAGCGTAAAGGCCAAAACATTAAAGATAACTTTGACTTAGTTTTGAAATTACTATTGTCCTCTAGTGTTTGGTACTTAAAGTATTTAAAACAAGTCAATCAAAAAATCAAGCTAGCCGAAGACAATTTGGAAGAATCTATCAAAAACGAGGAATTGCAAGCGCTACTTCAAATTGAAAAATGTTTGGTATTCTTTATGACTTCTTTAAAAGGCAATGATATTTTACTACACAGAATAAAAAATTTAAAATCCCAAAGAGATTTTTATGACCCTGAATTGTTAGAGGATGTTGAGATTGAGTTGCGTCAAGCACAAGAAACTACAAACATTTATAGCGATATCTTGACCGGAATGATGGATGCTTATGCTTCAGTGATTTCGAATAATTTGAATGCGATCATGAAACAAATGACGTCTATTTCTATTATATTAATGATTCCTACGGTGATTGCTAGTTTGTATGGAATGAATGTACCTAATAATCTTGAAGGTAATGCTTATGGTTTGCCAATAGTTATTCTTGTTTCTATCATTTTATCCATGTTTGGTGTGTTTTTATTCAAGAAAAAAAGATGGTTTTAAAAAAGTCAACTTTTTCTTTTATATTTCATTTATTTAGATAACTTTGTACTTCAAAGTACTTTTGTTATGAATGAAAAGCATCAAGAAGATTTATTGCATATCCGTTCCATGATGGAGCGTTCTTCACGTTTCATTTCTTTAAGCGGTTTGTCTGGCGTTTTTGCTGGTTTGTCTGCCTTATTGGGAGGTTTATATGTTTATCAATTGTTTAAAGCCAATGGTATCGAGTATTTTGAAGATAATCATCAATTGTATTCTACTAGTTTAATAACCGAATTAATTCTTACGGCTTTTGTTATCTTGTTCTTTGCATTAGCTTTTGGTATTTTTTTTACAGTTAGAAAAAGTAAAAGGTTAAAGTTGCCAATCTGGACTTCAGTTACCAAAAATATGCTTTTCAATTTAGCAATTCCTCTAATTGCTGGTGCTATCTTTTGTTTCGCACTTGTTTATCATCAGATGTTTATTTTGGTAGCGCCTAGCACCTTGATTTTTTATGGTTTAGCCTTGATAAATGCTGAGAAATATACTTACTCAGATATTAAATACCTCGGATTTTCAGAGGTGGTTTTAGGAAGTATTGCTTTGTTTTTTGTAGGTTACGGTTTAGTGTTTTGGATTCTCGGTTTCGGTATATTGCACATTTTCTATGGTTTATTATTATTCAAAAAATATAAATAACCATCAATGGGAATTATAGATAAACTAAATAAAGATTTCGAGAGTCGCGTCAGATTGGGCATTATGTCTATTTTGATGGTTAACGATTGGGTAGATTTTACTGAAATGAAATCACTATTGGATATAACCGATGGAAATTTAGCCAGTCATTCTAGTGCTTTAGAAAAGGGAGAATACATAGAAGTTAAAAAAGAATTTGTTGGTAAGAAACCCAAAACTTCGTATCGAGTAACGAATAAAGGACGTGTTACCTTTGAACAACACCTCAAAAGTCTTGAAAAATTATTGAAAACTAAATAACTATTTTTTTTGTCTAATTACTTTGAAATACAAAGTACTTTTAAATTTTAAATTATGAAAAAACACCATTTCATTTTCGCCTCAAGCTTCGTTTTTACCTTGCTTTTTTACAATCAGTCTGTTGGTTTAAACCTTGCTATTTTTGGTTTGTTTCTGACGGTAATGATTGTTTATTTCTTTAAAAATCAGTTCGTAAACAAATCACATTGGTTGCTAGTGTTTACTTCAGTCTTATCTTGTTTGTCGTTTGCTAGGTATGGTGATTTTGCTTCTTTTTTAGCACTTTTTTTATCCATTGCTATTTTACAATTTAGGACACAATTGGTCGAGTTGAAATTGATTCAATTAGTTCCATTGATTATTATTAATGGATTTACTTCTTTAGGTCGCCCTTTTTTGTTTGGACAATGGCTGCCAAAACGAGAATTAAAAAATGATTTTGTCAAAAAAATGATTGCCTATGTAGTGATTCCACTAGTGTTTTTGTTGCTGTTTTTTGTCGTATATTCTTTTGGTAGTGACCATTTTTCGGCACTTTTTACAGACTACACTTTAGATTTGGATATTTTTGAATTGCTTTTAATGGTCTTGATTGGGTTTTATGTTTCCTTTACTTTCTGGAACTATTGGGTTCCTGAAATGTCTATTGAACTTAATGAGAAGTTAGCTAATGACTTCGTTATAGCCGACAAGATCAATCAACCCACCTTTTCTTTTTTGGATTTAGATTTTGAAAGAAAAAGTGGTGAAATTACTTTGTGGTTGCTTAACGTTATGCTTTTGGTTTTTATAGTTACCTACAACTACGAGCAATTTTTTGAAGTAACAGCAAGTAGCTCATTGAGTAAAGCGACGCACGAAAGAGTGAATGCCGTTATTTTTTCAACGATTATGGCGGTTGGTGTTTTACTTTTTTACTTCAAAGGAGGTTTTAATTTTGATAGAAAAGCTATTAATCTGAAGCGTTTGGCTAAAATTTGGATTGTTTTAAATAGTGTGTTAATCATAAGTACGTTTATCAAGAATTCTGAATATGTTGCCTTTTTTGGTTTGACATACAAACGATTGGGCGTTTATGCCTTCTTGATTTTGGCTTTTATAGGCTTGGGGTATACTTTCATAAAGATTATTCGTCAAAAGACCAATGCTTATATTTTTAATCAAATGGCATGGTATTTTTATGGAACCATTCTAGTGTGTGCTTGTGTCAATTGGGGAAATGTAATTACAGTCTACAATATTTCGGTAGGGAAAGGAGTGGAGCCTGCTTTTTTATGTAGCTTGAATTTTAATGATGAAGCGAGGGAAAACTATTTTTTAGCCAACAAAATCAGTGCTCCTGAGCAATATTCCTATAGACAAGGTTTTATTTATCAACAAAAAAAGGAATCCTTTTTATCTAAGGTTTTGTATTATGAGTTACTGGCAGAACAGAAGTAAAATCTATCTTTTGAAAGTAGCTATTTTTTGTTTCAAACCGACTAAACTTAGTTGGCTTAATTTAAAACCTAATCATAATGACATGATAGTCCCCAAAAATATCTTTTACTATTTGACTGCTATAGGTCTTTTTCTAGTATTAAAATTCGGTTATACAATTGCTGACACTAATGATTTGATTTTTTTGCTTCAACCAACCGATAGATTGGTTGGATTATTAATAAGTTCAAAATCAGTTTATTTCGCTAATAAAGGGTTTTATTATAATGATTTAAATATTGTTATCAATAAATCATGTTCTGGTTTTAATTTTTTGCTTTTGTGTTTTTCAATGTTTTCTATCGTTGCTTTTAATAATATAAACTTGATCAAGCAAATAATAGTAATCATTCCAGCTGCATTAATGTTGGCCTATGTTATAACAATTTTTGTTAATGCTTCTAGAATATTTGTTTCTATTATATTGCAAAATCAAGCTAAACATTTTTTACCACAAAAAAGTATTGTAATAGTGCATGAAACTATCGGAATAGTTACCAATTTATCGTTTTTGATTGTGATTTATATCCTTTTGGAACGATTACTTAAAAAACAAAATTATCTATGAAAAACTTGCTTAATCCCAAATTGATTTTTGTTATTAACACACTGCCCATCGTTGTGTTATTTGTTTTTTTTGCAGGAGAATTTACTATTTTTAAAAGTTTATTAAATGACGAAAGCCTCTATCTATGGACAGTGTTTGGTTCTACTTTGGGTATTTTAGGGTTGCTTAATTTTGGATACGCTTTGTATCTAACAATAAGCAAACAAAGCGTGTCATTATGGTATGGATTAATTGCTTTGTTACTTTATATCCCTTTTCTTTACCTATATAGTTATCATATTGATAAAATTTTTCCTCTTAGTATTCCACAATGGATGTTTCCAGGAAATAGTATTATGGTATATGTTGGTACTTTTTTGATGCCTACACTAGCTTATTCTTTATTCATTTTAGTATATCATTTTACGTCTGATGCTAAAGAACACAGTCCTTTAGTGAATTTTGTAATAGCCTTGATTGTCCCAATAACGGGTTATTTATTTTCTCAAATTGTTTTACCCTTTTGGAAACCAATAGACGATAATTTTGAATTACACGCTTTGCTAATTTTAATTATTGTTTGCACATTAGTTTTTCTTTTTTTTATTACACGAGCTGTGTATGTTCTTGTAACCAAAAGAGGAAGTAGTTGGCAGAAATATCAATTAATATGGAAAATACCAATTTCGATTTTACTACCCTTTATAGGCTTAGTAGTGAATAACGGATGTCTATTTTGTAAGTTGGAATCAGACAAATTGGGAATTTTTGGAGACTTTTCTAATTATTGGTTTTATATAATAGCGATATTGAATGGTGTCTTTATTTGTTTGCCCAATTTAGAAAGTAAAAAATATAGAGTATTTCTTTTCATTGCAAGAAGCCTAACTTTTGTATATACGTTCTACTTTTTTCTTGTTTTTCTTCCTTTTTTGCCTATTTCAGTGGTAGCAGTAATAGCGTTTGGAGCAGGTTTTTTAATGTTAACACCATTGTTACTTTTTGTATTACATAGTAAGGAACTATTTAAAGATTTTATTTATTTAAAGAGCTACTTTTCTAAACGTAAAATTTTAACAATATTCTTTTTGAGTTGTTTAGTGCTACCTTTTTTAATAAGTATCTCATACCTTAAGGATAAAAGAGTTATAAACGAAACACTTAATTATCTGTATAGTCCCAATTATTCACAATCCTATTCAATTGATAAAGTTGCATTAAAACAAACACTTCGTACTATTAAGCAACAAAAAGACAGAAACGATAATTTTATTTTTGGGACGCAAACACCCTATTTGTCAACATATTTTAATTGGTTGGTTTTAGATAATCTAACCATATCTGATTCGAAAATTAATGCTATTGAAAATGTGTTTTTTGGAACAGTTTCAACTCAAGGGAGAGTTGATAATAGTAAGGATGAAAACGTAAAGATTACCAATATTATATCCAAAAGCACTTTTGATAAAAAACAGAATGCTTGGAAAAGCTGGATTGATTTAGAAATTACCAATTATAGTGATAGTAATTGGTTCTCAGAATTTGCAACAACTATTGATTTACCAGAAGGTTCTTGGATATCCGACTATTATTTGTATGTAGGAAATAAAAAAGAAATGGGAATTTTGGCTGAGAAAAAATCTGCTTTGTGGGTTTTTTCAAATATCAAAAATGAAAACAAAGATCCAGGTATTCTGTATTATCTCAATGGAAATAAAGTGGCAGTTAAGGTTTTTCCTTTCGCTAAAAATGAAGTTAGAAAAATGGGAATTGAAATTTTACATAAAGAACCCTTCCCTTTTACAATTGATAGTAAAACTGTACAACTCGGTAATAATGAAATAGCTAATGATTTAGTATTCAAAGCAAATGACCCTGTGATTTATTTATCAGCAAATCAAAAGAAATCTTTAAAACAAATTAAACGTAAACCTTACTTTCATTTTTTGGTAGATGTTTCTCTAAATAAAAAAAAGTTTTCAAATCAATTTAAGGATAGAATAAATAAATTATTGAAAAGTAATCCAATGTTAGCTAAAAGTTCACAAGTATCCTTTGTGAACACTTATGTTAAAACAGTTTCGTTGCAAGATGACTGGAAAAAGACCTATATGAAGCAAGAATTTGAAGGAGGTTTTTACTTGGATCGAGCCATAAGAACAGTATTGTTTAAAAATTATAAAGCAGAAAAAAGCACTTATCCTATATTCATTGTAGTTACAAATAATATTCAAGAAGCAATTTTTGATAAAGATTTTTCAGAGATGAAATTTACTTTTCCAGAGAGCGATTTCTTTTTTAATCTTAACAAAAATGCAGAACTCGAACCCCATTCTTTAGTCTCTAATCCAATGAGACAACTTAAAAATAACACTACATTTAGATTTGATCAAAAAGTTTTTGAGTATAAAGTAGGTAACCATACTTTTTATTTGCCACAAAATAATGAACCAAGTATTGTTTTGAAAAGAGATATTTTTGATATTCAGTCTAATGAAATTAAACCAAAAAATTGGCAATCAGGGTTGTTATTACAAGGGAAGTGGTATTCTCAGATTTTGCACCCAGAAACATCTGATAAGGAATGGCTTAATTTGATAAAGTATAGTTTTATGTCAAAAATAATGACACCTGTTACTTCTTATTTGGTGGTTGAAAATGAAGCGCAAAAAAAGATTTTAAAGAAAAAACAGCAGCAAGTTTTAGCTAGTAATAAATCATTAGATCTTGCAGAGGAAGTCCAACAAATGAGTGAGCCAAATCTTTTGATTTTGATGGTTTTACTCGGGATAACTTTTTGGTTAAAAAAAGAAAGAGCACGATTATAGTTTAAATAAATTAAAATAGAATAGACAGAAAACCCAAGATGAATGTCTTGGGTTTTCTATTTAATAATCTCCTCTTTTCTTAAATCTAGGATCGTCTTTTTTGATGAACTCGGCTCTTCGTTTGGGAGCTTCAGCTTTGGGTAAACTGGCTTCTTCTGTTTTGCTAGAAGGTTCGATTAGCATGTTGAGTTCTTTGATTTCTACATCGGTTAAATCTCTGTAGCGTCCCACAGGAACATCCAAAGAGATATTAATGATTCGGATACGTTTCAAAGCAGTGACTTCATAGCCTAAATACTCGCACATTCTACGTATTTGACGATTTAAGCCTTGTGTTAATATAATTTTGAAATTGTATTTACTGATTTGCTCTACTTTACACTTTCTAGTTACTGTATCTAAGATTGGAACACCATTGCCCATTCTTTCTATAAAGCGATCCGTTATGGGTTTGTTTACCGTAACAGTATATTCTTTTTCGTGGTTGTTTCTTGCACGCAAAATTTTGTTTACAATATCTCCGTCATTGGTCATAAAAATCAATCCTTCACTGGCTTTGTCTAATCGGCCAATCGGGAAAATACGTTTGGGATAATTGATGTAATCCACGATGTTGTTACGAACTTCTAGATTAGTTGTGCATTCAATTCCAACCGGTTTATTAAAGGCCAAATACACTAATTTTTCGTGTTTTTCAACAATCAATTTTCCGTCTATGCGTACTTCATCTTGGGGTGACACTTTAGTCCCCATTTCAGGAACCACACCATTAATAGTCACTCGACCTTCTTCGATTAATTTATCAGCTTCACGACGAGAACAATATCCCGTTTCTCCTATGAATTTATTGAGTCGTTTTAGATTTTCTTCCATGATGCAAAAATACAAATTTGACAAGTAGTTTGAGGTACTCGATGCAATAGTTTGTTTGGGTAACTTTATAATTAAGGAATCTTATTTTCTATATTACGCAAATAGAAAATTACTGACTTTATCATACAATTGGGCATCGTGCATGCTGTGTCCTAATCCTTTAGTTTTAAATAAAATGGCGTTTTGCCATGTGGTAGCAATTTTTTTTGCTTCTTCAATTTTTACGACAGCATCTTCTTCATCATGAGCTATAAAACCTCTAGTATTGATTTTTTTAGCAAATAATTGACTAGAAAATTGATGGATGTCCAATTTGAAATGATGCAAATAATGGTTTTCAATATTTATAGCGATAGTGGTGTTGAGTCGCAATAAAGCAACAAAATTCGAAAGAATAATATTGAAATCGCTTGGTGCACCTAGAATGACCATTTTTTCAATGTCTTTGTTTTGATATAAAGATTGATAATACAAACAAGTTTGCCCTCCAATAGAATGTCCAATAATATATTTAGGATGAAATTTTTGAGCGCTACTATGAATGAATTCCGCATAAAGTGGAATGCTAAATTCTTTTCCGCTAGACAAGCCATGGGCAGGTGCATCAATGGCAACGATTGTACTACCTGATTTCCTCAAGAAAGGGAGTAAGTTTTCCCAACGTCCTGCATTGCTTTCCCAACCATGAACCAAGAGAATTACCGTGTCATTTCCTTTCCAAGTATAGGTTTGAAAAAAAGAATCTCCATGTGTTATTTTTTCTGTTATTGCCTCTTGGAGAATTTTTGGAAGCTGGGTTGGGATTAATTTTCCTGAACGTGGTTCGCTAAATAGACCGTAAGCAATACTAGTAGCTTTCTTGGGAAAAGCAAGACTCAAAAGATTTAAGGCTAATCCAATAGATTTGATGTACAAGTAGCGTGCGGTATCTTTCATATCAAAAAAGCCTCCTAGAAGGAGGCTTGTTATAATTTATATTGAAGAAAACAATTGTTCCATTTTTTCTCTTTCCTCTTCGGCCAGAACGCTGTCGACTAAGATTCTTCCTGAGTGTTCATCGATAATGATCTTCTTTCTTGCTGCGATTTCTACCTGAGTTTGTGGTGGAATGGTGAAGAATGATCCTGCAGAAGCTCCTCTTTCGATAGAAACTACTGCTAATCCATTACGAACGCTGCTTCTAATTCTTTTGTAAGCCGATAATAAACGCTCTTCAATGTTTGCTTGAAACTCCGCTGATTTTTGAGATAAAAACTCTTCTTCTTTTTGAGTTTCTGCCATAATAGCTTCTAACTCTGATTTTTTATGTTTTAAATGAGAAGTTTTAGCTTCTAATTTTTCTCTAGAATTAGTGATAACTTCTTTTTTGTGTTCGATAGAAGCTTTCATTTCTTTGATTTGCTTCTCAGCCAATTGAATTTCTAATTCTTGAAACTCTACTTCTTTTGTTAAAGAATTGAATTCGCGATTATTACGAACCGTTTCTTGTTGTTTGGTATATTTTTTAATCGCTTCTTTGTGTTCGTCGATGGCATTTTTTTTAACTTTAATCAAGTCTTCAATAACCTCAAGATCTGCTTTTAATTTTTCGGTACGAGTGCTTAAACCTGCAACTTCGTCTTCTAAATCTTCCACCTCTAAAGGAAGCTCTCCTCTTACGTTTCTAATTTCGTCAATTCTTGAGTCAATAAGTTGTAAATCGTAGATTGCTCTTAACTTTTCTTCAACACTTAATTCTTTCGTAGTAGCCATATTCTATAAGTACTTAACTGGATTTGTATTTTCTTCTGATAAAATGATTCCGCTTGGTAGCGAGACGGGTGCAAAATTAAGGATTTTTTTTCGAAGATACTCAACAATATAATTTTTTGTATAACGTTCGCTTTCAAAATGTCCGATATCTGCTAAAAGTATTCGATTTTCTGCTTCATAAAATTGATGATATTTCAAATCAGCGGTCAAATAGGCATCAGCTCCTGCTTGAATGGCTTGTGAAATAGCAAAACTTCCTGCACCACCCAAAACGGCTACTTTTTTGATGGGACGACCCAAAAATGCCGAATGTCGAATGCCTTCTGCTTGCATTTTTTCTTTTACAAAGTGTAAAAATGAATATTCTTCCATCGGTTCTTCTAGTTCACCGACCATTCCTAGTCCAATCTTTTGGTAATTGTTTTGCAAATCATAAATTTCGTAAGCTACTTCTTCGTAGATATGAGAAATAAATAATGCTTTTAAAATTTTAGACTGCAAATGTTTTTCAAAAACGACTTCTATTTTAGTTTCAGTTCCTGTTGATAAAACGCCTTTTTGTCCTACCACTGGATTGCTATTTTCGTTACCTTGGTAGGTGAAAGTGCCTTCTGAATTAAAGCTGCAATTATCATAATTGCCAATGCTTCCTGCTCCCGCTAGAAATAAAGCATTTCGAACAGCATCTGCATTTTCTCGTATCGTGTAGGTAACTAATTTGCGAATATAATTTTGTTTGGGAACCAGTATTTTGGTATTTGTTAAACCCAAAGCATTACAAAAGATTTGATTTATACCTTCAGGATGATTGTCTAAAGCGGTATGAACGGCATAAATGGCAATGTCATTTTTAATCGCTTTTAGAATCGCTTTTTCAACATAATTTTTGCCTGTAATTTTTTTAATGCCCGAAAAAAGAATGGGGTGAAAGCAAACAACCAAATTGCAATTTTTATTGATGGCTTCTGTAATTACATTTTCTAAGGCGTCGTGACAAACTAAAACACCCGTAGTTTCAGCATCTTGGTCACCAACTAATAAGCCTACATTGTCGAAATCTTCGGCATAGCCCAGCGGCGCCATTTCTTCAAGTAAAGCAAGGATTTGTTTTATTTTCATTCAAAAAGAATTTTGAGTATTAGATTGATTTCGTCTTCAGTTGTGAGTACTTGAAAAGCCTAACAAATATACACTTTTTAGCTTTTTTTAATTAATAATTATAGTACAGGTTAGTTTTCTCTTTTTTTGTTCTATTACATATTTTAAATATTCATTAACAGTAAATTAGGATAGTTTTTGAAAGATAGAACGATAATTGGGTATTTTTGTAGTCTAATTTTTATGTAATTATGAAGCAACTGGCCATTGTTTTTGGACTTTTATTTTTCTCTTTTGGAAAGGCACAAACCACTAATCTGTTGAAAGGAAAAGTGATGTGCGATACATTGGCAGTTAGCGGAATCGAAGTAATCAATTTGACTTCAGAGCAAAGCACCAAAACGGATAGTAGAGGTTTTTTCGCTATTTCCGCCAAAAGCAAAGACGTTGTAGCGTTTTATTCGAAAGAGTATGTTTTTAAAAAGGTGGTGGTTGTTTCAGAGTACTTTCAGGTGGAACGATGGAAGGTCAACCTCATTAAGTCAGCTATCGAATTGGATGAAGTAGTCGTTAAAAACACTAAATTAAATGTCCCTAAGTTTACTTATGAGCAAGCGGCTGCAGCTCGAATTGATAAACAAGCTGCTCATCCCAAAAATCCTTTTGTCTATGATGGTACCATTACCAATGGGATGGATTTTATGGAAATTGGAAGAAAAATTATAAGTCTATTCAAAAATCCAGACAAACCCAAACGGAAAAAACAACCCGAGGAAGATTTCATAGCTTATGCTAAAGCTAGTCTGAACGAGTCTTTTTATCAGCAGAAGCTAGACCTTCAAAAAAATGAAATAGATAATTTCTTGAGCTTTTGTAAAGAAGACCCTGAATCAAAAAAAGTTTTTATAAACAAAGATGAATTGACTTTGCTGGATTTTTTATTTAAAAAGTACAAAGAATATTTGGAAAGAAGAACAAGTTCAAATTAGCACTATTGTTGCTATAAATTAATTGTCGTTTGGGGATGTTTTAATATTTTGTTCTAATTTCGTATTATGAAATTACTTCGAACCTTGTTGTTTCCATTGGCCATTATATATGGTATTGTCACGGCTATTAGAAATTTTCTTTTTGATGTAGGAATTTTAAAGTCATATTCTTTTCCATTACCCATTATTGCGGTAGGAAACTTAAGCGTTGGCGGAACGGGTAAGACCCCACAAATTGAATATTTGATTCGGTTACTTTCAAGAAAATATCGAGTGGCGACTTTGAGTCGAGGGTACAAAAGACAATCTCAAGGGTTTCTACTAGCCGATGCATCAGTAAATGCAGCGATTTTGGGAGATGAACCGTTTCAGTTTTTTCAAAAATTCTCCGCTATTCAAGTGGCTGTAGACGCTGACAGGAAAAATGGTATCGAACAATTGTTGTCCCAAAAGTGTATTCCTGAAGTTATTTTATTAGATGATGCCTATCAACACCGTAAAGTAAAAGCAGGTTTTTATATTCTATTAACAGCTTACGGAGATGTATACGCGAATGATTATTTATTACCTACCGGAAATTTAAGAGAAAGTAGAAGTGGCGCCCAAAGAGCAGCGATTGTAGTGGTGACCAAATGTCCTAAAAACCTTTCTACTTCGGAACAAATAAGGATAAAAAACCAACTCAATTTAGTCGATAATCAGCAATTATATTTTACCTTTATTGATTATGAAGATTCGGTTTATTCAAAAGGATTAAAAGTAAAATTGGCTGATTTAGGAGATGAACCCAAATTGCTTTTGGCAGGAATTGCAAAACCAGAATCTTTTTTTGAGCATATCAAAGAAGCTAATGATGAATGTTTGACATTTCCAGATCATCATCATTTTAGCGAAAGCGAAATTGCAACTATTCAAAAACAAGCCAAGGGTAGAAAAATTATTACTACCGAAAAAGATTATGTTCGATTGAAAGATTCCATTCTTTCCGAGCAATTGTATTATTTACCAATTAGAAGTTCTTTTATCAGTGATGAAAAAGAATTCGATCAAATTATTTTAGATTATGTGGGAACAAGTTCAAGAAACCGTTAGTTTTATTCAAAATAAAATCAATTTTACACCTGAATATGGGGTGATTTTAGGTTCAGGATTAGGAAGTTTTACGGATGAAATGGAAATTGTGTACACTTTGCCGTATACCGAAATTCCAAATTTTCCAGTATCAACTGTGCAAGGTCATAAAGGTGCCTTGGTTTTTGGAACAATTGGTGACAAAAAAGTTTTGGCGATGCAAGGACGCTTCCATTTTTATGAAGGCTATTCAATGAAGGAAGTGACGTTTCCTGTTCGAGTTATGAAATATTTAGGCGTAACCAAATTGATCGTTTCTAATGCTTCGGGAGGTGTGAATTCTGATTATCAAGTTGGTTCGATAGTGGTATTGAAAGATCATATCAATTTCTTACCAGAACATCCATTAAGAGGGAAAAATGACGAACGTTTTGGTCCTCGTTTTGTAAATATGAGTGAGCCTTATAGCAGAAAAATGATTGCTCATGCTTCTTCTTTGGCGGAACAATTAGCCATCAAAGTGCATATTGGGATATATTTAGGTTTGCAAGGGCCTACTTTTGAAACTTTGGCTGAATATAAAATGGTGAAAATTCTAGGCGCTGATTGTGTTGGAATGTCAACTGTGCCGGAGGTTATCGTAGCCCGTCATATGGATGTTGAGACTTTTGGTGTTTCGGTTATAACTGATATGGGTGATGCTGATAGTATTGATACCATTTCACATGACGAAGTCCTCGAAGCAGCCAAAGGTGCTGAGCCTAAAGTCAGACAATTAATTAGAGAACTTATTCTGACCTACTAGTTAGCAATGTATTTTGATATTATAGTGTAAAATTCTTCTGGAATGAATGGTTTGGTAATTACATCATTCATTCCGTAAGAAAGTAGTGTTTCTCTATTTTCGTCTAGTGAAATTGCTGTTAGGGCTATAATTGGTACAGTATCATCAAATTCTCGAATCTGTTTAGTGGCTTCGGTGCCATTAATCCCTGGTAAATGCACATCCATTAAGACTAAATCATATTCATGATTGTGCATCAATTTGACGGCATCTTCGCCATTGTCTATAATGATACATACAATTCCTTTATTTTCAAGCATTTTTTTGGTAATCATTTGGTTGATTTTGTTGTCTTCTACCAATAATATTTTTTTACTTCTGAATTGTTCTTCATCGTAATTTGTCACTTTTTCTGTAGTTTCTTCTATGCTTTCAGCGATTTTAAATGGTAAGCTAAACGAAAAAGTAGCCCCTTTTCCTTCTTCACTAACAAGCTTGATTTTTCCACCTAAGACTTTGACTAGCTTTTTTACAATGGTTAATCCAAGTCCAGTTCCACCGTATTTTCTGTTGATTTCTACAGAACCTTGGGAAAAATTTTCGAAGACCAATTCGTGTTTATCTTTTGGGATTCCGATTCCAGTATCTATGATTTGAAAGTTGATTTTGGCTTTGTCTTCTTTTACTTTAATCAAGTTTGCTACAATACTAACTGTTCCGTCATGGGTGAATTTCAACGCATTGTTGATTAGATTCAAGAAAACTTGTGAAAGCTTTGTTGGATCTCCAATAAGATAATCAGGAATTCTTTCATCAAATTTTAGATTGAATTCATTGTTGTTTGTTAAAGCAAATTTGTTTAGCGAACTTTGAATATTTTCTAGTAATTCTTTTAAGTTAAAGGAGATGCTTTCCAGTTCAATCTTATTAGATTCTATTTTATTAATTTCTAAAATTTCATTGATAAAGGTGGCTAAGTAATTCCCAGAGAATTGAAGTGATGTCAAATAATTCAACTGTGATTTTTTAGGCTTTTCCTCTAGTAACAAATGAGTAATTCCATTGATGGCATTGAGAGGAGTTCGCAATTCATGACTAACAGTTGAAAGAAATTCCGCTCTAGCTTTAGAAGCTTTCTCAGCATTGTTTTTGGCTACAATTAACTCCTGATTTTTTTCTTTTAGAAGTTTATTGCTTTCGTTTCGAATGATGTTGTTTTTGTATAAGGATAAACTCAAAAGCGATAAAATCGTGATTAGTGCAACGGCTAAAATATTGATTAGTTTAGAATACTTGTTAACGTCTTCTTTTTGTTGTTGTTCTTTGTTTTTCTTTATAATAGTTTTGTATTCCTCGTCACGTTTGAAATTTTTGAATTTTTCTAGATTTTGCTTGGCGCTTATGATTTCGGACAAATGCATTTTGAGTAAATGATATTCTTCTAAATAAGAGTAGGCTTGGTCATAATTGCGCATTCCTTTATAGCATTTACTGAGTTCTAGCAAAATATTTTCCTTGCTTTTCAGGTTTTTGGTAGTTTTGTTTAAGGTTAAGGCATTCTCCAAAAAATCAAGTGCTACTAGATATTTTTTGTTTTGTAAAGCTATGATTCCAGTATATAGATAGCCTTCTTCTATGCTGATTTTTTCAGTAGTAGGATCAGCATTTACAAGAAGTCTCTCAAAATCAATAGAGGCAATATCGTATTGATTGTTTCTGAAATATAATTTTGCTTTTTTTAAAAGCAATAAATTGACTTTTTTTTTGAGAACTGGTGTAATGGGTAAATTATCAGCTTTTGCAAATGAAAGGGATGCTATGTTCCATTCTTTTTTTTCTATTGCACAATAGCCTGCAAAATAGATTGCTTTGAATTTGTTAAAATCAGGAGGGTTTTTGATATTCAGTTGAAAGCTTTGTTCAAAATAATTTTGAGCTTCATTGTATTCTTTTAAATCAAAATACAGTTTGCCGAGCACAAAGTTTTTTTCTATTTGTGCTTCAATATTTTTGGTGGTTTGGCTGTATTTTAGAGATTTATTCGCAAAATGAATGGCTTTCTCATAATTGTGAATTTTGAAGTTATATTGTGATAAATTATGATAAATAGAAATACTGTCGATGATTTGTGTAGTCGAAGCATATAGCATAGTGCTACTGGCTAATACTACAATCCAAAAGTATTTTATTTGTTGTTTCATTTTTTGTATTCCTGTTTTGTGTGTATAATTAAATCAATAATTCTAGAGGAATAGCCTATTTCGTTGTCGTACCATCCTACAACTTTTACCATTTTGTCTATTACTGAAGTAAGCTGGCCATCAAAAAGACAAGAATGTGTGTTGCCTAAAATGTCTACAGAAACGATTGGGTCTTCGGTATAGTCCAGAATTCCTTTTAGTTCCTTTTGGGAGGCGTTTTTAAAAGCTTTGTTGATTTCTTCAATTGAAACGGCTCTTTTTACATTAAAAGTAATGTCAGTTAGAGAGCCATCCGGAACAGGAACACGTATGCCACAACCTCCAATTTTGCCTTCTAATTTAGGGAATATTTTTGTAAGTGCTTTGGCAGCGCCTGTTGTTGTGGGTACGATAGATTGACTTGCGCCACGAGCTCTTCTTAGGTCTTTGTGGGGTTGGTCGTGGAGACTTTGATCGGTTGTAAACGAGTGTATGGTAGTAATATAAGCTTGCTCAATACCGCATAATTCATCAATAATCTGAATCATAGGCGCAGCGTTGTTTGTGGTGCAGCTGGCATTGGATATAATATTTTCAGTACCGTCTAGTATGTGGTCGTTTACGCCTAAAACTACTGTTTTTATTTGTTCTACTTCGGCGGGAGCGGATAAAATCACTTTTTTGGCACCTGCTAAAATATGTGCATTGATCTCGTCGAAAGTTTTGTATTTACCAGTAGATTCTACTACATAATCGATGTTGTGTTTTTTCCAATCTAGGTTGGCTATATTTTTTTCATTAAAAAACAAGAAATGTTTGTCGGCCACAATTAAACCAGCAGCATCATGACTTACTTTTTCGGGTAAAATTCCGTGAATACTGTCGTATTTTATCAAGTGAGCCATTGTTGCCACATCGGCAATGTCGTTTATGGCGATAACTTCGATGGTAGGGTGGTTGACTAAAAGGCGAAATAAATTGCGTCCAATACGTCCAAAACCATTAATTGCAATTCTTGTTTTCAACTGTTTATGTGGTTTTTTTTGGGATGTTTAATTATAAAATGTGTTTTTGTGCTTTGTAAGAAGAACGAACGAGTGGTCCGCTTTCTACGTGTCTGAAACCAAGTTCTAAAGCATAGGCTTCGTATTTAGCAAATTGTTCTGGTGTGATGAATTCTTTTACCGGAAGGTGTTTTTTGCTGGGTTGCAAGTATTGGCCAATAGTTACAACGTCTACTTTAGCTTCGCGTAAGTCTCTAAGTGTTTGAAAAACTTCTTCTTCTTGCTCTCCAAGGCCTAACATAATTCCAGATTTGGTCCTATTGATGCCTTTTTCTTTTAAATAACGTAGTACTTCTAGGCTTCGGTCGTATTTGGCTTGGATGCGTACTTCGCGTGTTAATCTTCGTACGGTTTCTACATTGTGCGAAACTACTTCTGGATTGGCTTCAACTATACGGTCAATATTTCTTTCTATACCTTGAAAATCTGGGATAAGTGTTTCAAGTGTAGTGTTTGGGTTCATTCTTCGGATCGCTTTTACGGTTTCGTTCCAAATAATTGATCCGCCATCTTTTACATCATCTCTGTCTACACTTGTGATGACAGCGTGTTTGATGTTCATAATTTTTATTGATCGCGCTACTTTTTCAGGTTCATCCCAGTCAATGGTTTCTGGTCTTCCTGTTTTTACGCCACAAAAACCACAGGAACGAGTACAAATATTTCCTAAAATCATAAAGGTTGCAGTTCCTTCGCCCCAGCATTCTCCCATATTTGGGCAGCTTCCTGAGGTGCAAATGGTGTTTAAGCTGTATTTATCTACTAATCCGCGTAATTCAGTATATTTTTGTCCAATGGGCAATTTTACTTTTAACCATTTTGGTTTGCCTACTGGTAAGGTGTTATCTGTTAAGGTTTCCATATCTTCATTTTTTCAGAGTCACAAAGATAGGGCAAAGTTGTATGGAAAAAAAGAAGTATACGCATCAGTTTTTGGGAGAATTTTGCATAAAAAAAGCAGAACATTTAGTTCTGCTTTTTTGAAGTTATTCTGTCTTGATGACTATGGGTAGTGTGTAGGCGGTTCGCATAGGTTTGCCGTTTAAAATTCCAGGAGTCCATTTGGTTTTTAATGATTTCAAGACTCTAATGGCTTCTTGTCCTAATCCGTATCCGGGATCTTTTAATACGCGAATATCTGTCAAACTTCCGTCTTTTTCGATTACAAAAGCTACCGATATACGGATGGTCTCTAATCCTTCGATATCTGGTTTTGCAAAGTTATTCCCTACGTAGCTATAGAATTTTTTCATTCCACCAGGAAATTCTGGTGATTTGTCTAGTATAGCAGTGTTAACAATGCTATTATTGGGTACTTCTACTTCAGGAGTTGTGCCTTGTGTTGCTGTAGTCACCGTTCCTGTTGTAGCGTCTCCACTAACAGCAGTTGTTGTGTTCGATTGCGAAAACTCGTCGTTTTTTGGAACATCTGGAGTAGCTGCTTGAGCATTCACAACTTGTGGATTGGTCATTTGTTGGGTGGTTACCACATTTTGTACAGGATCTTTTACCGTTGGAAGCGCTGTTTTTTTAACAGGTTCTTCAGGTGTCACCGGAATGATTTTATCTAAATCTATTGGGTGAATTATAATTTCTGGAATTTCTGGTGCTACGATGGTATTTGGGCTTAGCTTGTTAATGACCATGGCAATACAGACGATAGTGGTAATTAATACTACTCCAAGAAAAAACGCAGATATCGTGTTTTTGGTGCTTTCTTGTCGTAATTGATAGGCTCCATAATTTTTGTTTTTGTCTTCAAAAACAAGATCAATCCAGCGGCTTTCGTAAATACTTAATTTAGACATGGTGTATAGTTTTAGAGGTTAAGTAACTATAGAATCATAAGCTATATTTTTATATTTAACAACGTGAACAAGTGTTTTCTTATTGTGTTAAAATGTAAAAATATTTTTAAGTATTTAACTTTTTTAGTGTTTAATGGCTGAATTAATGAGTTTTATGTTGTGAAAAATAAAATATTTTTTTTGATAAAGCTATCGTTTTTGCTGGATAATTTCTGCTAGTAACTTTTTAGCTCTTAGGAGTTTAATTTTTACATTACTGATAGGTTCGTCAATTTTAGTGGCTATTTCTTGATAACTCAATTCTTGAAAGTAACGCAATTGAATGACTTCTTGATAATGCGGTTTTAATTCTTTGATGAATTGTAATAAACGAGATAAATTTTGTTCCGTAATCAATTCGTCTTCTGCAGATGGGGTGGTGTCGGCAATATTTTGAGCTTGTCTGTCTTGTTCTTCGGTGATTTCTACGAAAAGATTGGATCTTTTTTTGCGCAATAAGTCAATGTGGACATTTTTTGCGATAGCAATTAACCAGGTATTGAATTGAAATTCGCTGTTGTAGGTGCTAATTTTATCGAACGCTTTAGAGAATGTTTCGATAGTGATGTCTTCCGCATCGGTTTCGTTTTCGGTTCTTTTGAGCATAAAGCCGTATACTTCATTCCAGTAATGATCTAGCAAGAAAGTAAAGGCAATTTGATCCCCTTTTTTAGCTTTTTCAATTTTTTTATTTATTTCCAATGTACAGGTTTTGAAAAAATATTGGTAATAAAGATATTAATTTGTGTGAATATAAGCCAAAATTCAAGAACAGGGTACCAATAGATGATATCTTTTTCTTTTAGTTTTTTAGCTCCTAATCCAAAGCTAATCCAAGTGAATAAATATCTGAATGCTATAAGGCTTACAACAAGTATCCATTCAAATTGAAAAGCAAGTAATACAATAGCGGTTATTATGAAAAGCAATTGGGAACAATAAAAGATTCCAAGTTGGAATTGATCTCCCCATTTGTAGTGTTCAGCGGTTGCTATGTGTCGTCTTTTTTGATTGAACCATTCTTTGAATGTTTTTTTAGGCTCAGAATAAGTAAAACTTTCTGGAGTGTAAGCAATGGTTGTGTTTTCTTTATTTGCTGCTTGATTGACAAATAAATCATCGTCGCCAGAACGCACTTGAATGTGATTAATAAATCCGTTTACATCAAAAAAAACTTCTCTTTTGTAAGCTAAATTTCGTCCGACTCCCATATAAGGACGACCTGATTTTGCCCAAGAAAAATATTGAATTGCTGTTAATACGGTTTCGTAGCGTATGATTTTGTTTAAAAAAGAATTGGCGATTTTGATATAGCCTCCATAACCTAAAACTATTTTTTTGTCACGATCAAAATGAGCGGACATATTGCTAATCCAATCTTTGGTAAGCGGGAAGCAATCTGCATCGGTGAATAACAAATGCTCATATTTTGCTGCTTTAATCCCTAAGGTCAAAGCATATTTTTTATTACCCCAAAAGGCTTCGTTGTTTTGAACTTTTACCAATCGAATGTTTGGGTATTGTTGTTCAAAGGCTTCAAAAACTTCTAATGTTTCGTCGCTAGAAGCGTCATCTATTAGTACTAATTCAAATGTAGGGTAGTCTTGTTGTGCAAGAATCGGAATGTATTCTTTAACGTTTTCTTCTTCGTTTTTGGCACAAACGATTACCGAAATAGGAATATTTTTAGCGTTGATTGCATCAGGTTTTGTGAAGGAAAATTTACTAAAAACGCCAATATAGTATACAAATTGTATTACGATTAGAGCGATAAAAAAGTATAGTAGATATAAAAACATTGTATTAATTAGTTTCTGATAGGATGGCTGCAAAGTTAATTATCAATTATAAACTTTCCATACAATCGGTGATTTACTTTCTTAATTTTTTCATTTCTTCTGCAACGGCAATAGCTGAAGGAGATTGTGTTTTTGCTAACTCTTGAATTATGTTTTTGTAATTGTGGTCGTCACGATTTTGTGACATTTTTTGTGTCGCTTCGATTTGAGTGATTTCAATTTCAAAACCAATTACGCCCTTGGCTTGTCGCATCGTGGCTTTCGATAACTCACTAACTTTTACCGGACAGGCTGAGGCTTGTTCGTATTTGTCTACCAATTTTGTTAGAGAATCGATTACAGCTTCTCCGTGAATGATTTTTACTTTTCCATATACGTGAACGGCGGTGTAATTCCAAGTAGGGACGTTTTCGTGGTCGTACCAAGAAGATGAAATGTAAGCGTGCGGCCCCGTAAAAACGGCTAAAACTTCGGTGTTATCTTCAAAAGCGATGCCTTGTGGATTTTCTTTGGAGAGATGACCGTGCAAAATTTCTTTACCCTCGCTGTTATAATCCAATTCCATTGGGATATGCGTGGCCCACAATTTTCCGTTGGTTTGATTGATTAATATTCCAAAAGCATTTTCTTTTAGAAAGGCGCGAATACTATTGGGATTTTCTAGTTGGTAAATATCGGGTGTGTACATTTTTTGAGATTTTAGATGTTTACAAAAAAGCCATTTGTGGCTCTTTAGCCCCGATTGCAGCGAAAATCCTTTTGTGCCGGAGTTCGGCACAAAAGATTGTAGCGAAAAGCGGGAACCTTGTTTCCTGAATAGCCTATTGTTTTGCTCCTAAATGATATTCACTTCGGCCTCGATGTGGATGCCAAAAGTGTTGAAAATTGTTTCTTGGATGTTTTTGGAGACCGCCACTATTTCTTGCCCCGTTGCGTTGCCATAATTGACCAGTACCAGCGCTTGATTTTTGTGGATTCCGGCGTCGCCAAAGCGTTTGCCTTTGAAGCCCGCTTGCTCGATTAGCCAGCCAGCAGGTACTTTGACCTCAGTAGGAGAGACCTCGAAAAAGCGCATTTCGGGGAATTTTTTATGAATGCTTTCGAAATCGGCTTTCGGAAGGATTGGGTTTTTGAAGAAGCTACCGCTGTTGCCAAGTTCTTTTGGGTCGGGTAATTTGCTTTGTCGGATGGCGATTACGGCGTTGCTCACGTCTTTTAGCGTGGGTTGTGTAATGCCGTTTTTGGCTAATTCTCCAGTAATATCGCCGTAAGAGATGTTGATGTGGTGATTTCTTTTGGTTAATTTGAAAATCACGCTAGTGATTACGAATTGGTCTTTTACTTCGTTTTTGAAAATGCTTTCGCGGTATCCAAAATGGCAATCAGCATTGGTGAAATTTTTGATTTCTTGAGTGGCTATGTGCATAGCGTGGCAAGAAACAAAAGTATCCTTGATTTCGGTGCCGTAAGCGCCAATGTTTTGAACCGGAGTGGTGCCCACATTGCCCGGAATAAGTGACATATTTTCTAATCCACCAAAATCTTGCTCGATGGTCCAAAGTACGAACTCGTGCCAGTTTTCGCCAGCTTGGGCTTCAACCCAAACGAAATCGTCATTGGCATCGATTATCTTTTTTCCTTTCAAATCGATGTGTATGACCAAAGCGTCAATGTCTTGGGTCAATAGCATATTGCTGCCTCCACCTAAAATGAATTTTTTTTCGTTGGGATGCTGTGCTAACACTTGTTGTAGTTCTTCGGTAGAGTGAACGGCAACGAATTGTTTGGCTTTGGCTTCCATGCCAAAGGTGTTGTATTTTTTTAATGAAAAATTTTCAAGGATTTCCATAGGGAGTAGTATTTTGTCTGTTGCAAACAGGTTATTCTATTTCTAAAGCTCTGTTGAGGAATTCGTTCAATGGTCGCAAAGCAATCATTTTTTTGACCATTAACGGAATAAAATCTTTGTGCGTCAAAAGTTCAGGCTTGAAGTTTTCTGTGGCGGTGTAGCTTTTTAATTTTAAAAACTCAATCGCTGGGTTGTCTTTTTCGTATCCTCTTGGCGGATTTTTTAACGTTGAATTTTCGTCACGATTCAGTGCTTTGTAATTAGACACGAAATCTTTGTCGCTAGTTATCGCTACTAAATCGTCATAAAAAAAGTTGATTTCTTTTCGGATTTTCTGAATTTGTTCGGGTTGCGGACAATACATTCCGCCGCCAACAAAAGGATTTTCGGCATCGATTTGTAAATAATATCCAGCCGCTTCAGCATTTTTGGCACCAGTAGAAAGCCAAATACCCAAATGGGCCTTGTAAGGCGATTTGTCTTTTGAAAAACGAATATCACGATTGATTCTGAATACACAGTTTTTTACTTCCAAAAGTGCTAAGGTTGGGTCCAAAGCTTTCATACTATCCAATATATCAGCAGTTAGTTGGTAGTATTCTTTTTTTACAGCTTCATATCTTTTTTTATTGTCTAAAAACCACTCTCTGTTGTTGTTGGTTTTTAAATCTTTCAAGAATTGTATCGTACTTTCCGAAACCATAAGTTATAGTATTTGTTTTTTCAAATCTTCTTCGCTTACAAAACCGCTACTTTTCCATTTTAGGTTGTTGTTTTCGTACAAAAGTAGGGTTGGAAGTTCTTCTACTTTTAGTTCTTTCATAATGGTTTTGTTTTCATCGGCGTTCAAACGAACAATAACAACTTTGTCGCTATTTTCTTTTTGCATTTTTAAAATGAAAGGTTCCATTTTTTTGCAAGGCGCACACCAAGGCGCGAAGAAATTGATTAGTACTTTCTTGTCTGAGTTCAAAAGTGCTTGAAACTGTTGTTTGTTGATTCCAACAAGCTTGTCACTTGGTTTTGAAAGTCCAGCGGCTTCCCATTTTAGGATACCACCCTGTAGGTCATAAATGGTTGTAAATCCCATTTCTGCTAATTTTGCTGCGGCTTTATTACTGCGACTTCCTGCTTTGCAATACACAAATACGGGTTTTGTTTTGTCTAATGTTGCAGCATTTGTAGTAAAATCAGCATTGAGCCAATTGACGTTTTTGGCATTTTCAATATGGTCGCCTGCAAATTCTTGAGGT
This sequence comes from Flavobacterium polysaccharolyticum, assembly GCF_038739875.1. Taxonomy (NCBI): domain Bacteria; kingdom Pseudomonadati; phylum Bacteroidota; class Flavobacteriia; order Flavobacteriales; family Flavobacteriaceae; genus Flavobacterium; species Flavobacterium polysaccharolyticum. The sequence goes on along the minus strand of NZ_JBCGDP010000018.1, from coordinate 40,710 downwards.
GTTCTTACGTCAAGGATTTGTGCGTTAGGGGTGTTTTTTATTTTCTCTGCAAAAGCTGAAGCTTCAATTAATTGTATGTTTTTTGAAGTTTGACTTTGGCAAGAAGTAAAACTAAAAAGCATTGCCAATGCGATTATAAAAATGTTCTTCATAGGTATTGAATGATTTTATGTAAAAGTAATTATTTTTTAGGCTTTGGTTGAAATAAAACACTTCAAATCTTGAATGCTACAGCGTGTTCTTTTTGGTTGCTACAAATTGAAAACCGTATAGCTTTGGTAAGTCGATTGCAATATGGCCTCGGTTCTTTCGGGATGAGTGTCCGATATAAAGAGTTGTCCAAACGAATCGTCTTTTACCATTTCGATAATTTTGGCTACTCGAAATTCATCTAACTTATCAAAAATATCATCAAAAAGCAGTATTGGTTTTACGCCACTTTGTTGTTTCAGAAAATCAAATTGAGCCAGTTTTAGCGCAATCAAAAATGATTTTTGTTGGCCTTGTGAGCCAAATTTTTTGATAGGAAATGAATCAATTTCGAACGACAAATCGTCTTTATGGATGCCAACGCTGGTGTACTGTAACGCTCGGTCTTTGGCTAAATTTTCATTTAATAAATTTAGTAAACTTTTCTCATAAAGATGACTTTCATAAACGAGTTGTACTTGTTCTGCACTTCCTGTAACGGCTTGATGATGCTTATTGAAAATGGGTAAAAATTCGGCAATAAAGGCTTTCCTTTTTTCGAAAAGTAAGGCAGCAAAACCATCCAATTGCTCGTTGTAAATAGATAAGGTGTCATTGTCAAAAACGTGGTTCAAGGCAAAATACTTCAATAAAGCGTTGCGCTGACTGATTGTTTTTTGATACTGAATCAATTGTTGCAAATAGGTCGCGTCAAGTTGCGAAATAACGCTGTCCATAAACTTTCTTCGGGTTTCGCTGCCTTCTATAATAAGGTCGCGGTCGGCTGGTGAAATAATTACCAATGGAATGAAACCAATGTGATCCGAAAATTTGTCGTAGGCTTTGCCGTTTCTTTTTAAAATCTTTTTTTGCCCTTTTTTGATGCTGCAAACTATTTGCTCATTGCGTTCGTTTTTTTCAAATAAAGCATCAATTACAAAAAAATCTTCACCGTGTTTAATGTTTTGAATGGCCAGCGGATTGAAATAACTTTTACCGTAAGCTAAGTGATAAATCGCATCCAGAACATTCGTTTTTCCAATTCCGTTTTTGCCAACAAAACAATTAATCTTGTTGTCAAATTCAAATTCAGCTTCGGCAAAATTTTTATAATTGAATAAAGAAATTTTTTTTAAATACATAGTGAAAGCCCCCTTTTTATTGACAACAACCTCGTTTATGAGTGCTAGTTTAGAGGGGCGCAAATTATTGAAAATTATCCATATTATTAAGGTTTTCAAGAATTGAAAAAAGAAAGAAGATAAAACTGAATATAAAATCAATTTTTTTTACGTCTGTTTCAATAAAAATTTTATTTTTGCGGCTCACTAAATTAATTTTAAATGGCTACTTACAGCAAACGAGGATATAAAACACCAAAAGAGAAAGAAGTAAAAGAACCAATCGAAGAAGTTCAAGTTAATGAAAAAGACAGTGCTACTGCTGAAGTTTTCTCTAAGTTAGATGAAACAGCTTCAAAAACTGAAGATTTTGTTGCCAAAAACCAAAAATTCATTATTGGTATCGTAGCAGGTATTGCTTTGATAACTGTAGGATATTTAGCGTACCAAAAATTTATTGCTACTCCACAAGAAGAAGAAGCAGCTAACGAGATGTTCGTAGCACAACAAAACTTCCAAAAAGCAACAGATGGTGTAGCAAGCGACTCTCTATACAAATTATCATTAAACGGGTCTGAAGGTAAATTCGGATTTATCAAAATCGCTGACGAATACTCAGGAACCGCTTCTGGAAATTTAGCCAATTACTATGCGGGTATCGCTTACCTAAATACTGGTAAATATGCAGAGGCTATCTCTTACTTAGAGAAGTTCAAGTCTGATGACATTATCTTAAGCGCATTAGCAAAAGGAGCTATTGGAGATGCTTATGCTCAAACCAACAAGCAAGAAGAGGCTTTAGACTTTTATGTAAAAGCAGCTGAATCCAACAAAAACGATTTTACTACGCCACGTTTCTTGATGAAAGCTGGTAAAACGGCTTTGAGCTTAGGCAAAAAAGAAGACGCTTTGAAATACTTTACAGATATTAAAGAAAATTATGACGCAACTCCAGAAGCTGCTGTTGTAGATGGATTGATAGGATTAGCGCAATAAAAAGCACTTTCTCCCAAAATAAGTTGAGGTTAGAAACCAAAGGAGTTCGAATTAATTTTTGAATACTTTCATTTCTAACCTCTTTTTTTTATGCCTATATTTACTACTGCTTTTTAGGAGCAGCAACAATAGGCTTTTCAGCGAAAATCGTCCCGCTGTCCTTCCTATCTTTTGTATACAGCTGTCAGGTTTTATCACCTGCCAGCTGTATACAAAAGGATATTCCCTCCCATCGGGGCTAGGAGTAATGTTTTTGCTTTTTTGGCAACATTCTTAAAAGGCAACAAAAAGTACAAGAGTTTAATTTAAATAAAACAATACAATGGCAACCGTAAACAAAAATTTATCGGATTATAATAAAAACGAAGTTCCAGATGCCAAAGATTTCCGTTTCGGAATTGTGGTTGCAGAATGGAATGAAAATATAACAGAAGGGCTTTTCAATGGCGCCTACCAAGCCTTGATAGAAAACCAAGTGCCCGTTCAGCACATTATCCGTTGGAATGTTCCAGGAAGTTTTGAGCTGATTTATGGAGCCAAAAAAATGCTGCAAACCCAAAACGTAGATGCGGTAATTGTGATTGGGTGTGTGATTCAAGGTGAGACCAAGCATTTTGATTTTGTTTGCGAAGGCGTTACCCAAGGCATAAAAGACCTAAACGTACAAACCGATATTCCTGTAATTTTTTGCGTGCTAACGGATAATACGATGCAACAATCTATAGACAGAAGCGGAGGAATTCACGGTAACAAAGGTACCGAAGCCGCCATCGCAGCTATAAAAATGGCATACATTCGTCATCAAGCTACGCTAACGCATCAATTTCAACATCAAAATTTATTAGGAGCTGGCGCTTTGCAAATCGAAGAGAAGCCGTTACAACTTGAAGAATAGTGTTATAGTTTCTTAATTTTACAACCTATACTTCGATTTTTCAAGTATAGGTTTTTTGTTTTTTTTATGAGTACGACGCTAGTAAAACCCAATAGTTTTTGCTTAAATTTGTCCTCCTTGGTTTTTGATTTTAAATCCAAATCAGAAATTCGTAACCTCTAAATCTTATATTTTTTAATGTCGAGTATTATTCAATTGCTTCCGGATCACGTCGCTAACCAAATTGCTGCTGGAGAAGTAGTCCAGAGACCTGCATCTGTTGTCAAAGAATTGTTGGAAAATGCTGTAGATGCCAAAGCCACCGACATTAAATTGATTATAAAAGATGCCGGAAAATCACTGGTACAAGTCATAGATAATGGCGTTGGAATGAGCGTGACAGATGCGCGTTTGTGCTTTGAACGCCACGCTACTTCTAAAATCCGTTTGGCCGAAGATTTATTTTCATTAAACACCAAAGGCTTTCGTGGAGAGGCTTTGGCTTCTATCGCAGCGATTGCTCACGTAGAAATGAAAACCAAGCAAGATCAAGACGAATTGGGTACTCACATTATCATCGAAGGGAGCAAGTTTGTTTCCCAAGAAGTGGCTGTTCTGCCCAAAGGAACTTCTTTTGCTGTAAAAAATCTTTTTTTTAATATTCCAGCCCGTCGTAATTTCCTAAAATCCGATACCGTCGAATTTCGCCACGTGGTCGATGAGTTCCAACGTGTGGTTATGGCGCATCCCAAAATTCATTTTACTTTTTATCATAACGGAAATGAAATGTTCAATTTGCCTCCAGCTACTTTACGTCAACGTATTGTAGGAATATTTGCTGGTAAAACCAATGAAAAATTGGTGCCTGTAAGCGAAGAAACAGAGATAGTGAGCATTCAAGGTTTTGTAAGCAAACCCGAATTTGCCAAAAAGAGTAGAGGAGAACAGTTTTTCTTTGTCAATGACCGATTTATAAAAAGTGGTTATTTGCACCACGCGGTAATGGCAGCTTTTGACGGCATTTTGAAAGACGGTTTGCAACCCAGTTACTTTTTGTACCTCACTGTTGAACCCAATACTATCGATATCAATATTCATCCCACCAAAACCGAGATTAAATTTGACGATGAACACGCTTTGTATGCTATTCTAAGAGCTTCAATCAAGCACAGTCTTGGGCAATTTAATGTAGCTCCTGTATTGGATTTTGATAGAGATGCCAATTTGGATACACCGTATCATTATAAAGATTTGGAAGGTTCTTTTCCTACTATTGAGGTTGATGGTAATTTTAATCCTTTTGCAGAAGTAGTTGCTGCTCCCAAAAAATCTTTTTCTAGTTATAAGAAACCAGAGTCTACCTCAAGTTGGGAAAGTTTATATGTCGGCCTAGAACCAGAGGTAGGACGCAATCCAGAACCCGAGCAGTTTTCTAGTATGGCTTTCGAAACGGATGCTATTTCTTCCTCATTGTTTTCGGATAATGAAGTTGAACAAGCGGTTCAAAAAACATATCAAATACATAAAAAATATATTGTTTCGCCTATAAAGTCAGGAATGGTAATTGTCGACCAACAGCGTGCTCATCAAAGAGTGTTGTACGAGCAATTTTTGGCCAATATGACCATGCATCAAGCAGCTAGTCAGCAGTTGTTGTTTCCGTTGAATTTGTTCTTTTCTACCGATGAAATGGCGTTGATTGCAGAATTGCAAAGTACATTGACTGCAACAGGCTTTGTTTTTGACACTTCGGCTACAGATCATGTGGTGATTTCGGGAATTCCAGTTACAATTTCAGAAAGTGAAGTGGCTTTGGTGATCGAACAATTATTAGCCGATTTACACGATGGAATTCCAGAAAACAGTTTTAGTCAAAGCGATACTATTGCCAAATCAATGGCCAAAAGTTTAGCAGTAAAAACAGGAACGTATTTAACCGAAAAAGAACAAGAAAATGTTGTAAATGGCCTTTTTGCATGCAAAGAGCCCAATGTTTCTCCTTTTAATAAACCTACTTTCATTACTATGCGTGTGGAAGATTTAGATAAAAAATTTGCTGTATGATGAATATCACACCTGTTGTAAAACAACTATTAATAATCAATATATTATTTTTTATCGGTACTCAGTTGGTTCCAGTATCAAATGTTTATTTTGCATTATTTTCGTATCAAGATTCAAATTTTCAATATTGGCAGATACTAACACATATGTTTATGCATGGTGGTATAATGCATATCTTGTTCAATATGTTTGCTTTGTTTTCTTTTGGCTCTACTCTTGAGCATTTTTGGGGAGGCAAAAAGTTTTTGTTTTTTTACATTTCTTGCGGTATTGGTGCAGCTTTGGTCCAAATGGGTATAAATTATTTAGAGTTGCAGCATATTTTAGAAAATGTAAAAGATTTTAATCTTACGGACAGTGCTTTGCATCAAATACTTAATGCTACGGTATCTGATAATACGGTTTATCGCCCAGATTTATTTGAAGCAGAGTTAAAACCAATTTTAGAGAATGCTGGCAAATTGAATATGTTAAATGAAGATTCATTTTTAAGCTTTTTCAAAGCAGCTAGTAGTGTCCAAGTGCCAATGGTAGGAGCTTCTGGAGCTATCTATGGACTTTTAGTTGCCTTTGCTTTTATGTTTCCTAATGTTGAATTGATGTTAATGTTCATCCCGATTCCAATCAAAGCAAAATATTTTATACCTGTATTATTAATGTATGATTTATATTCTGGTGTAACTGGAGGTTCTATTTTTGGAGGTTCTTCAGGAATTGCACACTTTGCGCATTTGGGAGGTGCTCTGTTAGGTTTCTTGATGATGTGGTATTGGAAAAAAAATCAATTCAATAACAATCGTTGGAATTAATAAAAACGAGTTCTTTTTTATAGTTTTGTTTATATTTAGGATATTAATAGCATCATTTTATGAATATACTCGATGATTTAAAATCGCGTTACCGTTTGGGAGATGTTGCATTGCAATTCATTTTCTGGAATGTAGGTATCTTTTTAATCTCCATACCGCTTTTTTACCAATTTAAGTTAGGTCAATTTGCATTTCCTGATTGGATTGCATTGTCATCAGATCCTTTAGTTTCTTTACGCTCTCCTTGGACATATATATCATATGCGTTTTTTCACGACGGAATTGGTCATTTGTTCTTCAATATGATTGTTTTGCACTTTTGCAGTCAGTTGTTTTTGACGTTTTTTACAACCAAACAGTTTGTAGGATTGTATATTTTAAGTGCAATTTTTTCAGGTGTTGTCTTTGTATTGTCTTATTATTTTATGCAGTACAATTCGTTAATAGTAGGGGCTTCGGCAGCAATTTATGCAATATTGGTAGCCACTACAACCTATCAACCACTAATGGAAGTGCAATTGTTCCTTTTTGGTAGAGTAAAGTTGTGGTACATCACCGCCGCTGTAATTCTTTTATTGGATGTGCTTCAATTTCGTTTAGAGAATATGGGCGGGCACATCGCTCACTTTGCTGGTGCCTTTTTTGGTTTTTTATTTATAAAACTATTGGTTAATGGTTTGGATTTGAGTAAATTGGTAACTGGTATTGTCGATTTTTTTATAAGTTTGTTTCAAAAGAAAGAGAAAAAACCGTTCAAGAAAGTGCACGTAAATTATGCTAAAAAAGAGCCAACAAGAACGACTTCTAGAATTGTTACTAAAGACAAAACACAACAACAGATTGATGAAATTTTAGATAAAATTAGTCAGTCGGGTTATGATTGTCTGACCAAAGAAGAAAAAGAATTTTTGTTTAAAGCCGGAAAATAAAGTTGTTTTAGATAGCGCAAATCTAAATCTTCAACCTGAAACTAATAAAAAATGAAAAACCTATCTTGGTTCAATAAAATAATGTTTTTCTTGAATTTAGTCCTGACTGTATTCACGTTTACTGCCTATATATTTCCTTTTTTGTCGCCCAAAGTATTTCCGTTGTTTGCTGTTTTTACACTGTTTATGCCTGCTTTTTTCGTGCTTAACGGTTTGTTTTTCATTTATTGGGGAATTCAGTTCAAAAAACGAATGATTCTATCAGGTTTGGTTTTGCTGATGGGGATAACTTTTATCAATAAATTTTACAAATTTTCACAAAAAAACTATCCAGAATCTCCAAAGGATTTTAAAATAATGAGCTATAATGTTCGCCTTTTTAACGTATTCAAATGGATAGATAGAGAGGATATACCAGAAGTAATCTTGGCTTTTATCAATCAAAACAATCCTGATATTCTATGTATTCAGGAATATTCAAACCACGGAAATGTCGATTTAAAAGTATATCCTTATCGCTATATTTTTATCGAAGGGGATAAAATTCGTACGGGGCAAGCCATTTTTTCAAAATTCCCTATCATCAATCAAGGCAATATTGTGTTTCCTAATTCTAATAATAACGCCATTTTCGCCGATATAAAGCGAGGAAAAGATATTATCCGCGTGTACAATATCCATTTTCAATCGATAAAAATTTCGCCAGACGTACACGAAATTTCCGAGAACATCGAGGTAATCAATCAACAAAAATCACAGAAATTATATAACCGAATTAGCAAAGCTTTCAGACAACAACAAGAACAAGCCGAAATATTTATCGCTCACAAAAAAGAATGTACCTATCCGTTAATCATCTGTGGCGACTTGAATAATAGCGCCTTTTCTTATGTGTATCGAAATGTAAAAGGGAAATTGAGAGACACTTTTGAAGAAGCGGGAAAAGGTTTTGGGCAAACCTATACCTTTCGATACTACCCCGCGAGGATTGATTATATTTTTGCAGACAATCAAATGGAAGTGAAAGACTTTCAGAGTTTCCCTGAGTTTCAAAACTCAGATCATTATCCCATCATAGCTAAATTGAGTTTTTAAAAGCAGTTTTAGGAGCGAAACAAAAGGCAATTTTGTTGGTATGGGTTCCCGCTCTCCGCTATATCTTTTGTAGTCAGAGCTTGAAAAAAGCTATGACTACAAAAGGATGCCGCTGCGATCGGGGCTAAGGAGTATCAATTGGCTTTTTATGGCACAATAATCTTTTGATTTTTCAAGTAATCCAAAGCAAATTTTCCTTCATTAAAAATTAAATCCAGCACGCTCAAATTGTTGATGAAACCGTGTTTGTCATCAAAAACTTGAGTGTAGCTCCCGAAAATATTAGGGTCTTTTTTACCATTTACTAGGCTTCTAGCATCAAAAATGTCATCTGCTACTTCGTGAAAATATTCATCTGTCTTTTTGAATTCTAGCGGATATCTTAGGCATTTTTCCATCAAAGCAATCGTTTCAAAATTTAAATCCATCAAGTAAGTGTGCTTTTTTTCAAAGAATGGTATAAAATCATCTTCAAAAAACTCAAAGAACGGAGAGCTTCTATAGCCCGATTCAAGAGATTTAAAGTGCTGCTTTTGCCAATCAAAATCATTCTCAATGGTAATGTCTTTTGTTTTTTGATGTCCTTTGTTGGCGTGCTTTATTGGAATATTTAGCATTTGAATCCCATTCGGGCTATAAATGTAAGTTCTATTTCTATTCGTCTGTTTTTGAAAATTATCTTCAACTTCAAACGTTACTACTTCCGACTGTACCATAGCCGCAAACTGACTAATTGAAGGGAAATACGATGGGTGTATTAATGTATTCATACTACTTTTTTTAAAGTCAAAAGTCATATCTATCCGAAAAGGAAAAATATGACTTTTGAAGAAACGTTGTACATTGGGTTAAATCTCAGTTTTAGCTTTTCTTTTTTTCCAAAAATATTCTCCAATAAAGAAAGCAACTAAAGCAAACAAGAAGTACTTGAAATAGGATTGTGGTTGGCCTTCGCCGCTAACGGTTGTGAAAACACGATCCCAACGAATTTTGTTGATACCTTTTCCGTTAGTATCCCAGCTTAACCAAATAAAAATAGGTTTACCCACAATATGGTTTTCTGGAACAAATCCCCAATAACGACTGTCTTCAGAGTTATGGCGATTGTCTCCCATCATCCAATAATAATTTTGATCAAAAGTGTAATTAGTAGCTACTTTACCATCAATTCTGATTTCGGTTCCGTTTACTTCTAATTTTTTATTTTCATAATCGGTTATGATATTTTTGTAAAAAGGAAGCGTTTCTAAATTCAAAGCCACCGTTTTTCCTTTTTGCGGAATATAAATTGGACCGTAGTTGTCTTGATTCCAGTTTTTGGTATGAGGAAAGACACTTTTTTCGGCTCCTTTTGAAATTATTCTAGTCACCGAAGTAATACCTGGTACTTGTTTAAATCGTTCTGCACCGGCAGCAGTCAAAGCACTAATAAATAAAGTATCTCTTTTTTGATCATCCAAAAATCCCGCTGGATCTGTAATGTCTAGTTCTTTGAACAGTGTTTCAAAATCAATAGGTGTTTTACCATCCAATGCCAGTTTGTAGGAATATTGAGGTTTGGCTCTTTCTGGTAAGATAAGTTCTTTTCCGTCAATGTAAATTAAACCATCTTTAATGGATAAATTATCTCCAGGTAAACCTACACAACGTTTTACGTAGTTTGATTTTTTATCGATAGGTTTATCAACGCGCAAACCAGATTTGTCTCTAAATTTATATACTGTGTCTACTGGCCAGTTGAATACTACAATGTCATTTCGCTTGATGTCTTCGATAGAAGGGAATCTCATATAAGGCAATTGTGGCCAATTTAAATACGATTTTTTCTTAGTTAATGGAATGGTGTCGTGAACCATCGGCATCGCAACGGTAGTCATTGGAACTCTTGCTCCATAGTTCATTTTGCTTACAAACAAAAAGTCTCCCACCAATAATGATTTCTCTAAAGATGAAGTTGGAATGGTAAATGGTTGAATGAAATAAGTATGAACAATGGTGGCAACAATAACTGCAAACAACAATGAACTAACAGTATCAGCCGCTTTGTGATCAGGTGCTGTGTCTCTATCGGCTATATAATTTAATGGTTGTGTATAATTAATGTAATACAAATAAAAACCAAAGGTTAGAATCACTAAAATGGTGTCTATTGTAGAACGTCTTCCAAAACTACGTAAGGTTTCTACCCAAACTACAGGAAACATAATTAAGTTGATTACTGGAATGAACAATAAAATCGTCCACCAAGTTGGTCTTCCTATGATTTTCATCAATACAATAGCATTGTAAATAGGAATTGCGGCTTGCCAGCGTTTTCTTCCGGCACTTTCGTACATTTTCCATGTCCCCAAAAAATGGACTATTTGAATAACTAAAAAGAATACAAACCAAGAATATAGTGTCATAGGATTCGGTATTTTTTAAAACTAATGTAGCTCTATGATTATTTAAAATTTAAAACATCTTTCATTGTGAAAACGCCTTGTTTTCCTGCCAACCATTCTGCAGCAATAACAGCACCTAAGGCAAATCCTTCTCTGTTGTGAGCAGTATGCTTAATTTCGATGGCGTCGATAGGGGAGTTGTAGGTCACCGTATGTGTACCCGGAACTTCTCCTATTCTAATGGCTTCAATGTGAAGTTCGTTTTCATTTGGACTTGTATCCATAGTCCATTTAGAATACTTACTATGTTCCATAACTCCCTCGGCTAGGGTAATAGCCGTTCCGCTTGGCGCGTCTAATTTATGGATATGGTGAATTTCCTCCATTGACACTTTATAAGAATCATAAGGAGCCATTATTTTTGACAAATAGGAATTCAATTCAAAAAAAAGATTTACGCCCAAACTGAAGTTAGAGCTAGAAATAAAACCACCATTTTTTTCTTTACATAAGGCAATCATTTCGTCATAATGCGCCAACCAGCCCGTTGTGCCAGAAACTACAGGAACCTGATTGTTGAAACTTGCAGAGATATTAGCAACTGCTGCTGCTGGGACACTGAAATCTATAGCAACATCGGCTTTTTCTAGTCCTTCGTAGGTGTTGAATTCGTCTTTTTTTAAAACAATTTCGTGGCCTCTCTCAAGCGCAATTTTTTCAATTACTTGGCCCATTTTTCCGTATCCTAAAAGCGCAATCTTCATTTTTTTTGATTTAAAATAAGTACTTCTTAAAAAGTATAATTGAAAGTTAGTCCAACGTTGGGACGAAACGTTACATCGTTTGGGTAAATTTCAGGTTTTAAAGAAAGATTTTCATTTACATTAAACTGAATTAAAGCCGCATCGACATTGGCGTCTATAATATTCAATACATAAAAACCAACCGTTACTAATGCCGATAAATCTCTGTTACGTTGGTAGAATTTTTGACCTGCAATGAGTCGGCTATTGTCTAAATAAGAAAATTTATCATCGGTGTAGCCTTCTAATCTTCTTTTGTAAGCATCTCGGTATTGATTGTATTTTCTATTGTTATCAATATAAAAATACAAACTTGTACCTATTCCAGCGTAAACCAGTGGAATTTTCCAATACTTTTTGTTGTAGGCTTGACCTAAACCTGGCAAAATAGCAGAGTAAAAAGCTGCTTTTGCAGGTGTTAATGGATCTATATCATTTGATTGGACAGTGTCTTTTGGAACTAAACCTTCAGTTTTTTTATCTTGTGCAAAAACAAAATCATTTCCTATACAAAAAGTGAGGATACATATGGTAAGGAATTTATTCACTACCTGTTGATTAGTTTTATGATTCTGTTCAAATCTTCTTCGGAATGAAATGGAATCGTTATTTTCCCTTTTCCTTTAGGGTCTACTTTCAGATCTACTTTGGTTCCAAAATAAGAGTTGAAACTATGTTGTTGTTCGTCATCAATTTCGAAAGCAGCAGATTTTGTTGGAATGTTTGATTTTGGCAATAAACTTTCTTGATAGTTTTTTACCAACGTTTCGGTTTCACGTACAGATAGATTTTGACTTACGATTTTCTGATACATTTGCGCCTGAACATCTAAATCTTCAACATTGATAATGGCACGGCCATGTCCCATACTAATGAAACCGTCTCTAATCCCTGTTTGAATAATTGGATCTAGTTTTAAAAGACGTAAATAGTTAGCAATTGTAGAACGTTTTTTTCCAACTCTTTCACTCATTTGTTCTTGAGTCAACTGAATTTCATCCATTAAGCGTTGGTAGGAAAGGGCAATCTCAATTGGGTCTAAGTCATGACGTTGAATGTTTTCCACCAAAGCCATAACCAATGATTCGTTGTCATTTGCAATACGAATGTACGCTGGTACAGTAGTAAGTCCTACTAAAACTGACGCACGCAAACGACGTTCTCCTGAAATTAATTGGTATTTGTTAAAGTCTAACTTTCGAACCGTAATGGGTTGAATCACGCCTAATTCTTTGATAGAAGTAGCTAATTCGCGCAATGACTCTTCATTGAAATTTGTTCTGGGTTGAAATGGATTAATTTCAATAGCATCAATTTCAAGCTCAATAATGTTACCTACAACTTTGTCAGCATTCTTATCCTCAACCGACTTAATATCGTTTTCAGGGTCTTTTAATAATGCGGATAATCCTCTACCAAGTGCTTGTTTTTTTACTGCTTTTGTCATAAAACCTATTTGCTATTTTTCTTTATTATTTCTTGAGCTAAGTGAATGTAATTTACCGCTCCTTTGCTAGTAGCGTCATAGTTAATGATGCTTTCTCCAAAACTAGGAGCTTCACTCAATTTTACATTTCGTTGGATTACGGTGTCAAAAACCATATCGTTGAAGTGTTTTTGGACTTCTTCCAAAACTTGATTAGACAAACGTAATCTTGAGTCATACATCGTAAGTAATAATCCTTCGATATCTAAATCTGGGTTGTGAATTTTTTGAATACTTTTTACGGTATTCAATAATTTTCCTAATCCTTCAAGTGCAAAATATTCGCACTGAATAGGGATAATCACAGAATCAGCAGCGGTAAGTGCGTTCAAAGTTAGTAAGCCCAAAGATGGCGCGCAATCAATCAAAATGTAGTCGTATTCATCTTTGATACTGTCTAATGATTTTTTGAGCATGTACTCACGGTTTTCTTTGTCTACCAATTCGATTTCGATAGCCACAAGGTCGATATGGGATGGAATTACGTCTACGTTTGGAGCGGTGCATTTCAGCAACGCCTCATGTGGAGTATGACTGTGCTCTAAAATTTGATAGGTCCCAATCTCAACTGTTTCTACATCAATTCCTAGTCCTGATGTGGCATTAGCTTGAGGGTCAGCATCAATTAATAAAACTTTTTTTTCTAAAACACCTAATGATGCTGCAAGATTTACGGATGTTGTAGTTTTTCCAACTCCTCCTTTTTGATTAGCAATCGCAATGATTTTGCCCATTTGTTTTTGAATTTTGTGCGGTAAAAATACAATTTTTTATGGTTATTGAAAATCTATTTTGTAACATTTCTGATTGTTTTTTTTTACCACTTTGGAGACTATATTTTTTACAAGCGAAAGTCGTTCTTAATTACGGAATTGTTTTTTTTTAAGGTTTTTTTATGCCTATTCGTTAAATTTTTATATTTATAAAAATGCCCCCAAAAAGTGTCTAACCTTTTTGGGGGTAATCTAAATTAGAGTTTTTTGCTGTTTTGTAGTATCTAGTAAGTGTACATCGTAGCACTTGATTCCGCTCTGTTGTTTTGTGCTAAAGAAACAAAAGGAATTCCTTCTTTAGCGGCTTTTCTTTTCAAAGCAATAATATTTTGTTGCTGAACAGCCAATGGAGTTTGACCTTTTACTCGGTTAACGAATTTAGAGTCGCTAGTAGTTGAAGATAAACCAGCAGCTGTATTAGGAGTAATAAGTAGCACTTTGTTGTAATCTTGCTCACCGTTTACTACAATTTTATCTGAAACTTTGGTTGTCGCATTGGTTGTAGTGTTGATTAATTCTGCTATCGCAAAAGTGCTTATCGTTTGCTCTACTTGATCTTTTCCAGAGTTGAAATAGATTAAATTGTTGTCGGTTTTGATGTAATTTACATTCAGTTTTTCACCATTATGTTTTACTAAAGTATGTGATTGAGCATAAAATGGTGCAGAAATAGCTAAAAATAATAAAGTTATAAAAGTTCTCATAGGACTAATTTTTTTCTTGTTGTTTTTTTTTAATTAAAAGGGAACTGAAAAAAAAGTTAGCATTCTGGAGGTGGACAATGTTTTTGCAAATAAATTCCTGTGGTATAGAAAGAATCCATAATCACTTTTGGTCTTCGAATGCTGAAGTATTCTTTTTTGGTGTTGCCCAAAGTCTCAACTCTGAACACCCAAAAAAATTCGGAGTCCAATTCTTTTTGACTTTCATTTTTTACTGTCCACTCCGTTGTTTTAGAATCTCTTACGTCTAAATAGCAATTTAGTGTCCATAATAAAGAATATGAAAATAAAAAGAATAAAAATGCTATGTTTTTTGATTTTTTCACATTGTAAAGATATTAAAATAAAGAAAAACGCACAATTCTGTTTTGGTTAAAAAACAGTTAATGTGCTTTTTATAAGTACAGTATCTTTATTTTGATACTTATTTACTTATTAATGTCATTACAATGGGGGTAGGTACTTAATTCTTTATTCTTATCATGTTTTTAGGTGTTTTTTGGTAGGGGGTCTGTTTTTTATGAGTGAAAATAGATTTTAGTTATATAGGTAGTAGTTTTTTATTTTATCCTTTTTTTTATAGTTTTTTTCTTAAAAAAAACAGGGATATAATACCAATAATCCCTTCTTGTTGATAGAAAATGACTGTTTATCATTAATTAGCTATTGCAAAATAAAAAAGTATTATCTGGTTGGGTAATGGATTACATTAGATTAAGTTGTTGTATTTTGCACTGATTTCCCAAAATCTTAACCTACTAATAATTTTATTTTATGAAGAAGACTGTATTTACACCTTTCTTTTTTTTCGTGTTTTTGACTGCTTTTGGACAAAACTATTATATGTCTAAACCCGAAGGCTTTGGAGCTGCCGCTACTGGTGGGGGCAATGCCACTCCCATAACCGTTACTACCTATGATGAATTTAAGGCGGCAATCAAATTGACTACTCCCCAAGTTATTTTGGTTTCTGGTACGATTAATTGCAGTTATACAAGTGAAACACTCACCAATAAAACCATCATCGGTTTAAAAGGAGCACGCTTAGTCAATACTAATCAAACGGCAACGGGCTCTGGAATTCTTTATCTAAAACCAGGCTCAAACAACGTGATTATTAGAAATCTTATTTTTGAAGGACCAGGCGCCTATGATGTAGATGGTAGAGACAATCTCACATCTGAGTGTACCAATCTTTGGGTAGACCATTGTGAGTTTCAAGATGGCACCGACGGAAATTTTGATAATAAAGGAGCTGGTGATAATACCACCATTTCCTGGTGTAAGTTTACCTATTTAAAACCGGCAAAAACTGGCGGTCCTGGCGGTGCGGATGACCATCGTTTTACCAATTTGGTGGGGTCTAGTAAGTCGGATTTCCCTGCAGATGGACATTATAGCATCACTTTTCAAAACTGCTATTGGGCTGAAGGTTGCAAAGAAAGAATGCCTAGAGCCAGAAATGCAGAATTACATTTATTAAATTGCTATTACAATACTACGGTTTCTGGTTCATTGGCCATTGGTTTAGGTGGCGGAAATAATAACACTACTTGTTATGTAGAGAACACCAATTTTGCCAACATTGCCAGTGTTTATCGTAATTACAATAGCACCGATGGAGGTACTGTTGGGCTCACATTTGATGGCTGTATAAACGGAAGTGCCAATGTAGGTTCGGTTTCAAAACCATCCTATGCTTATACTGTTTTACCGGTGGCTGAAGTAGCTACGGCAGTGGCTAACGGAAATTGTGGGGCGGGTGCTACATTAAACGTAACCGTAGCAGGAGTTATTTCCTCAGGTTGTGCTGCTCTCGGACAAAATGAGACTATGCTGAGTAAGGTGCAGTTTTATCCAACATTGGTTGACGCTATGCTGACGATCGAATTACCTGAAAATATGGATGGCATGGCCAACATTGAAGTGTTTTCGACTTTAGGAACTCAAGTTTTTTCATGGTCTAAAAAAGTTAACGCTACTGAGAAAGTAGCTCTCAATTTATCGACTTTGCCCAAAGGATTATATTTATGTAAGCTCAAAATAGGTACAAGTATCACCACTTGGAAGTTTATAAAAAAGTAAATTTCATAACTAATATCATTTTAAAAGAGGCTACATAAGCCTCTTTTTTAGTAATCTTTCTTATCTTGAGCCAATATTTAAAGACTCTCAATCATGAAAAAAGGAATTATAGGTTTGATGGGGATTGTATGTTTAGCTTGTCAAAAAGATAGTAGTGTTTTGACCGTACAATTTGAACTCCCCAAAAAAATAAAGGAAATTTCGGGAATGGTATACATGTCTCAAGCCAAAATGATTTGGGCTTTAGAAGATAGCGGTAATGACAATGTGCTCTTTGGTTTAGATGCGCATTCGGGTGACCTCAAAAAGACGTGTACCATCACCAATGCCACCAATATTGACTGGGAAGAATTGACCAAAGATACTCAAGGCAATGTATATATTGGCGATTTTGGGAACAATGACAACATTCGTCGTGATTTGTGTATTTATAAAATTGGGGCTTCAAAACTCAATGCATCTTCTGCAAAAACTGACTATAAAATTTCCTTTTCGTTTCCGGAGCAAAAAGAATTACCTCCCAAAAAATCAGCACTACTTTTCGATACCGAAGCGTTTATTGAATGGCAAGGCTATTTTTATTTGTTTACCAAAAACAGAAGCAAAAATTTTGACGGTACTTCGTTAGTCTATAAAATCCGAAATGCGGCTGGAGTGCAGCAAGCACAATTAATTGGAAAAATTAAAACGTGCGATACTTACAACAACTGCCAAATTACGGGAGCAACACTAAGTCCTGATAAAAGCAAAATTGTTCTGCTTTGCCACGATAAAGTGTTTTTGTTATCAGGATTCAAAGGAGGAACGGTGCTAAATGGAACCAAAACTCTTTTTGAACTAGGGCATTTTTCACAAAAAGAATCCATTGCTTTTATCGACAATAATCAAATATTACTTGCTGATGAAGGCGAGAAAAAAGGAAGGTCAAAAATGTATTTGACTTCGTTACGTCAATTAAAATCCAAACCCTAAGCCTACAGAAAGTCTTGCTTCTTCATCCCTACTTTTGAAATAAGTAATTCTAGCAGTCAGTACATTCAATCCGTTAAGCCAAAGGCCGCCACCAAAGGCTTGATGCCATTTGTTAGAACTTTCACTAGGGAGCCAAACACGCCCGTAATCGAATCCGCCAAGAAGACCATAAGAAAGTGGTAACAAGCTTTTTTTGATTTTCCCCAATTGGCAACGAATATCACTGCTTTGATAGAAGGAACGTTTTCCTAAAAAGCGTTCATTTCTAAAACCTCTAAGGTCATAATCTCCACCTAATGTGGCGCCTTGATAGAATTCGTAATGGTCATTAAAAAGTATTTTCGATTTTAGAATTGTTGCGAGTACTAGTTTTCCTTTTTTATCTAGGCGATGGTTAAGGTTAATTTTGGTTTCCAAAGCGGTGAAGTTTCGGTTGAGTTCTTCCAAATTCATTTTCCAAGTTCCTTTTATCGAAAAACCAAATCCCATACTTGGATAGGCAGGTAAATCATAGTTTTCAAAAGAATAGGAGGCACTGGCACCTGCAAATTTCTGTCTTTCGAAAATCTCAGGATTAACCACACCAGGCGTGTTGATAAAACGGTTACTGCTTTCTTCTACTGTAATGCGTTCTACAATTGCTGCAAAGTTCCATTCACTGCCCATTCTTCCTATTTTTTTCAGAGAGGGAGTTATGGATAAAGTTCTTAGACGTACTCGGTTGTAATCCATTCCATTCGTCTCGTCGTTGTTGATGGTTTCGTTCCCATAACCAAAGAAATTGATGGTGAAATTAGGACTTGTATACTTGGAGGCTACATCCAAATCCCAATTTCCCAAAGCCTTTGGAAAATGAGCGTTGTACAAAAGTTCGAAACCGCTAGTGGCAAAAAAGTAGTTGGCTTTTAGGATGTGTTTTTGTGTAAAAGGATTTTGCTTAAAACGATTTACCGTATAGTTGGCAATTAACCCCAATTTTACGCCATCATCTGGATTGTATCCTCCAAAAGGAAGTCCAGAAATCGCATTGTATTTGGGTTTTTCATAATTGTAATATTGGGTGTCGTAATCATCTGTGATTACTTTTTTGGTTTTTCCATCCAAATTATAAGTGTTAGGTTTCGATTTAAAATCATAAACCATAATTTTTTTGCCGTGCGTTACGGTGTAACTATCGTTATTTTGTCCGCCCAAAAGACGTAGTAAAATTCCAGACTTGTTTTTTCCATTAACTTCAAAAACGTCATCATCATCTAAGCCATAAATCCAAATTGTTTTGGTGGTTTTTTCGTCAAATCGTTTGGTGTACCACGATTCGGGTCCTTCTTTTTTGAGACGAGAGACTGCTACTTCAACTTCGTTTTTTGAAGGGAATGAAATGGAAAATTGTTCTTTTTTGTTGGTTCCGACGATTACTACCGTTTTTTGAAGCACTTCATAATACGCTTTGGCATAATTCGGTAAGTCTCGCATTCGGACTTTTAATTTTTCAATGATTTCGTTGATAGTAGCTCCTTTTATTTCATTTGGAATTGACGCAAAACCTTCTTCTATTTCTTTGTCAGACAAATGGTTTTGAATGTATTGGGCTTCTTCAATCCAATCTTCCTTTTTGGCAGTTCTTAATAACGCCAAATCCAATGGATAAGGCTCCCTGTTGAGCCATTTTACGTTGCGAATAGACGAGTTGAAGGTTTGCATATGGCGCAAAGCAGGCATATTCATTAATAAGGAAAGCAACGCTCCATCGTACTTACTAAACGCTTGGTCTCTGTCTTTTGGAATTGGTTTGTAAATAACATTTTTTCCCTCTTTGAAGGCACTCCAGCGCCATTGATCGCTATGACGGTCCCAATCTCCGATAAGCATATCAAACAATCGCGCTCTGATATAGGCTTTTTCATCGACCTGGTATTTTTCGTCTTTGTGTAAATTGCTGAGCAACTCATCGGTAACAATAATTTTATCGGGATTGTCAAACAGGTCATTGTCGGCTTGGCTGTCACTTGGTCTTTCTTCTACCATATATAGCTCATTGCCAAAATTGGCATTGAATTCTTTTAGAGCATTATGTTTTGGAATGTAAACCAATTTTGGATTGGTGTGGTATACTCCAATTTTGTCCGCAAGATTGCCCACCGCAAAAGGCGTATAAGGATGCGATGTCGTGTAAAAATCAAATAAAAAATCCTCGGCGTATGTGTCTTCAAAGTCAGTAACCACGTATTGATCTTTGAAGGCTACGGCTTGCAGAAAACGAGTGGCGCTTTTTTTCAAGGCGCGCATTACGTATTCTTTTCCGTCTTTGTCTACCAATTGCAGTGAATTGGATTGATGTCCGCCACCCGCTCTTTTGGGTTGTAAACCGCCATAAAGCGTGTCTAGCGTAACTGTTGGAACGGTAATTTCGGTGCTGTACACTTTTCTGTAATGCGTGCCAAAAAGGAACTTGTAAAATCCTTTTTTTCGGGTTTGTTTTTGGGTGTAAATAGAAGCAGTAGTTGTTTTGGGGAAATCTTTTGGCGCTACAACAGCACTTTTTTCATCCGAATCGAAAAGAGTGGTTTCGAATAAAAGTTGTTCGTTTCCTTTTTCATTTCCAAAAAAAGAAGCTGTGATACGACCATTTTTATAAACAGAAAGAGTGGCATAACCATTACCGCCATAGGAGAAATCATTTGGGAAAATGGCTCTTGCGGCTTCAGATTTTGAGCCAGCACCACTGATGATTTGTTTGATGTTGTCGTGGTCAATATACTGTAAATTATGATCGTGCCCCGAAACAACAACCACATTATTGTGGGCTTGTAATAGGGTTTTGATGCGTTTGGTCAGGATGGAGTACTGTTTGTTTTGAATGTCTTGTGAACTTATTCCAGATGTTTTGCGTAGTAAATTGATAAAAGACCCAATTATAGGCAACGGGATTTTTTGTTCCAAAGGGAAAAGTTGTTTTTCTAGCGAAAATTGTCCTCCGTGCGACCCATTAGTTTGCAAAGGATGATGGATGGCCAACACTACTTTTTTGTCCCTGTTTTTGTTTAGTAAATCTTCTAATTCTTCGAAAAAAGCTTCTCTGGTTTTAATGTCACAAAACTCGTTGATGGTAGGATGCTCATTCCAATCTTCTAAGAACCATTGACTATCCACCACAATCATTGTTAGATTATTGTTGATTTTTACACTTTCGATGGCACAGTTTTTTTGTGGGAGAAAGCTTTTTTTATCGTTTAATTTCGTGGTGATGTATTGCGCTTGGCGTTCTAATCCTTTGATGCCGCTGTACCAATCGTGATTTCCGGGAATGAATACCGTTTGCCCTTTGAAGTTTTTAGCCAAAGCCAGTTGCGTATTCAATTTGGTTTCTGCTACTGCTTTAGCGTCAGGTTCTTTATCACTGGGCATTCCTTTGGGATAAATATTGTCTCCCAAAAACAATAAAGTACTATTTTTGTCCGCCGAAGCTAACTTTTGGCTCAAGAGTTCAAGGGTTTGTTGGGGTAGTGTTAAGTCGGCATTGCCGGCATCGCCAATTAAATAAAAAGTGTGGGCAATTTTTGTGGTATCAATGCCGTTAGTACTCCTTGTTTTTGCTGCTTCTTTTCCAAATTGTGCCTGATGTGTGGCACAGGATTGAAGCAATAGTATAAAGATAAGAAGGGTAATTCTAGTTTTAATAGTTTTAAAACGATAATCCCAAAACAATTCCATAATTTAGTCGTATAAAAATTTGTTTATGATCCTGATTTCTATAGCTCAAGATTTTGTCACTACTTTGCTCAAAGATAAACTTTCTAGTGAATATACCTATCACAATTTAACGCATACCAAAGGCGTGGTAGCAGCTGTAACCACTTTGTGTCAAGAAGAAAAAGTAGAAGGCGAGGAGCGTGAGGCGTTGCTTATTGCCGCATGGTTTCATGATACTGGATTTATTACAGGTTGTCATAACCATGAGCTATGTAGCTGTGATTTGGTGACCACTTTTTTAACAGAACAAGGCGCTTCTAATGCATTTATTACTAAAGTTTGTCAGTTGATTGCTGCTACTGAAAAAAAGTATGTTCCTCAGACACTTTTGGAAAAAATAATTAAAGATGCTGATTATTACCATCTTTTTGGAGAAGACTATTTATTCAGTTGTGAAGGACTCCGAAAGGAATGGGAAAAAACCGAAAAGGTGACCTACACCGACAAAGAATGGGCTTTGGTTAATTTTGATTTTATGGTCAACAACCACCAATTTTATACCGATTATGCCAAGACGAATTGGCAACCTTTAAAAGATAAAAACTGTATCGCTTTGCAAAAAATAATTAACACCAAAGAAGATAAAAAAGGCAAAAAGGAGAAGAAGAAAGTCAATACTCCCAAAGAAGACAAGCCTGACAAACCAGATCGTGGAATTGATACGGTTTTTAGAGTTACCTTGGGCAATCACACCCGATTGAGTGGTATTGCTGATAGTAAGGCAAATATATTGCTATCTGTAAATGCCATTATCATTTCTATTGCGTTGTCTACGATTATTCCTAAGTTGGACAACCCCAAATACGCGCATTTAATGATGCCGACTTTTGTGATGATTGTTTCTAGTGTGACGACGATTATTTTTGCAATTCTCTCCACGCGTCCCAAAGTAACTAAAGGTTTTTTCTCCCGAAAAGACATCGAAGAGCAAAAAGTGAATCTCTTGTTTTTTGGTAATTTTTATAAAATGCCCCTCGACGAATATCAATGGGCGATGAACGAAATGATCAAAGACCGTGATTATATTTACAACACTATGATCAAGGATTTATATTTCTTAGGCGTTGTATTAGAACGAAAATACCGCTTGCTTCGTGTGGCGTATAACCTATTTATGTTTGGGATTGTGGCTTCGGTAATCGCTTTTGTGGTGGCGTTTAAAATGAGTGGGATGTAATATTTTCTAAGTTGTCAATTGGCAGAATTCTTACTCAACTTGGGCTAGAAATAGAAAGATATTCGTAAAGCACAACAGATTTTTAAAGTGAAATACTCATAAACTTTGTTGATGTTGAGGTGCTCTATCGGCTTCAATACACCAAAGTAGTTCTGTAATAAAAATGGCAGCCAGTTTATCAGAATTAAGTTTATCCATCGCTTTTCCATTTTCGTCATAGGCTTTGTCTACCGATGGTACAGAAAACATAGCTGGAATTGTCCAAGCCATCATTTTCCATAGAGTAAACTGTAGTGCTACCAAAGCTTGGCTACCGCCAAACGGTCCACTTGAAACGGTAGCTATCGCAATCGGTTTGTGTTTCCACTCTTCATAAAGCAGGTCAATAGCATTCTTTAAACTTGCAGGATAGCTTCCGTTGTATTCTGGCGTAACGATGATAATTCCATCGGATGATTTAATCTTCGCTACAAATTCAAGAACATTTTCAGCTGGATTAATCAGTGTTTTAAAAGTGCCTTCAAAGATAGGGAAGTTGTATTCTTTCAAATCAATTATCGATGCAGTTGCCAGCTTATTTTCAATAAGATAATTTTGAAAATAAAGCGAAACGTTATGGCTTTTTCGTCCTTCTCTAACGCTGGATGAAATGATAGTAATCTGTCTCATAATTTTTATTTTTTGAAAATTTCATCTATTTCCTTTGAAAGTTTTACATCTTTTTCTGTAATCGTATCTTTCGCTTCATGGGTAAATAGTTTTATATCTACCTTGTTATAAACATTATTCCAATTAGGATGATGTCCCATTTTTTCAGCGGCAAAAGCAACCTTTGTCATAAACGCAAAAGCTTCTACAAAATCTTTAAATTCAAAGCTCCGTTGCAGCTGATTGTTTTCTTCTTTCCACATGATGGCTTATTTTTTAAGTTTTTCAGCCTCACTCAGTGCAATAGCAATTGCTTGTTTTGGATTTGTTACAATCGTATCAGTTTTGCCAGAATGCAATTTGCCTTCTTTAAATTCATGCATCACTTTTCCCACTTTTTTTTGTTTAGTACTAATTTTTTTCTTTTTCATTATTCGTTTTATATTGTAGCATAGGCATAAATTAAATTTTATACCCATGCTTTGTTACTTGGTTTTTATTTCTCAGCCATTACTAAATCTCGCATAGATTTTACATGGTCGTGGTCAGCTACAAGCAAAATGTGTTGTGCTTTAATCATGGCTTGTTGTTCGATACTTAAATTTTCTGTATCATTTTTCAATACTTTTTCATAAGTGCCTTTTGCCATATCTTCACCATATTCGCAAGAGTTGAGAATTGTTTTGCGGTCTTTGCCTGTTAGAGCTGCCTTTATATCCATCCACACACGATAGAATTTTCCTGATACCATTGTTCCTTCGGCAGGTGTACCACCTAATTTACTCACTTCAATTTCTAATTCTTTTTTGCATTTCTGGCTGTTAGCAGAGAACTGTGCAAATAAGGTTTTTAAGTCTTGCTCTTCAGTTTCTTTGGCCGCTGTTTCATAACCTTCAATTCTATCGTTGTTGATAGTGATAAGTGTGTTTAACACTTCAATTGTTTTTTCGTTTTCCATTTTATATGATTGTTAAGTTATTATTTGATTGTAATATTTATAAGTTGATCGTGATTGATATGTCTTCTTCTTAAGATTTAAATTCAGAATTTTTTTCTGTGATAAAATGGATTAAGTCGGCATTTAATTTTTCTTTTTCGGTTATGAATAAACCATGTGGAGCATCCTTATACACCATGTATTTGGCATGTGGAAGCATGGCTGCTGTTTTGTCTGCTGATGCTTCAATAGGTACAGTTTTATCCGCATCACCATGAATAATTAAAACAGGAACCGTGATTTTTTTAATATCCTCCCTAAAGTCTGTTTCAGAAAATGAACGCACACAATCAACTGTTGCCTTTGCCGAACTCATTAAGCATAAGTTCTGGTTCCAGTCTAACATGGCTTGGCTAACGGTTTGCTTTTTTTCTTCAACTCCGTAAAATTTTTTGCCAAACTCTATAAGAAATGCAGGACGGTCTTCTTCAATTTTATGAATAGTATCATCAAAAGTTAGCTTATCCGTTCCATTTGGGTTGTCTTCTGTTTTTAGCCTGAATGGTGTTACAGAACTAATAAAGACAACTTTTTCAATTTTAGCAGTGCCATACTTTCCGATATAGCTGGCAATTTCTCCACCGCCCATTGAAAAGCCTACAAGGGTGACTTCCGATAAATGTAGTTGAGTAATTAATTCATTCAAATCATCGGCAAGAGTAGTGTAATCGTAACCTTCCCAAGGTCTGTCTGATTTGCCAAATCCTCTGCGGTCATAAGTAATACAACGAAGGTTATGTTTTGGGAGTTCTGCTAACTGGTATTCCCACATTTCGTGGTTTAGTGGCCAACCATGAATAAATACTACGGGCTTACCTTTGCCATACTCCTGATAAAAAACTTTTACGGAGCTATTGCTTCCTGATGATTTTGATTTTATAAAACTCATGTTGGTTTTTTTATAACGGTTATATTGATGGTTTTTATTTAGTTATAAATATTTATGCTACAAAGTTGCAGCAGCTAACTCTGGCAAGCATTATAAAAAAAATCAAAAGAGTTATATGATTCACACTTTTCAATTAATAAAAAAACACCAGCTATTACTAAAGTCAAAAGATTAGTAAAAACAGAACAGCCCCGATTTTAGGGGCTGTTCTATTTTTTGTTTGGAGGCTAAAACACTTTTTTTTCGGATGATTTAGTGTATTGTCAAAAAATGAAACTGTTTCTTAGCGTAAAAACTATTGAATCAATCTGTCATACATACTCTTAATTTGAATATCTCCAAAGCCATAAATTCCTTCTCTTTTTACAAATTCTGTAAAAACAATTGGAAAATCTCTTGATTGTGTGTCAAGTATTTCTTGTACCACTTTTTCGGGTCTTCCTAATGATTGGTCTAATGGAAATCGGTCACTGTGAGCTTGGCAAACCTCTTCTAGGTAATCAAAACAGTCTGATGGGGTTTTCGCTAATGTAATAAGTTTGTCTAAATCATTATTTTGATACGCAGACCATAGGTTTTTTCCCAAGTTGATATCATCGTTTGAAAATTGAATTTTTGAATGATAGGCTTGTTCTAGTGTTTCGGTAGTAGATTGGGTAAAACCTTTCCATATATCCGCTTTGTTTGCTATGACGGGAAACACTCTGAAGACTTTAAAAGTGGGGTGCTTGGAAAGTAAGGAGAGTACAAACCACATGTTGACTTGACAAAATAAATCATTTTCAAACCAAAGACAAATTTCGGAATGCTCCGGCAAGTTGTTTAGTTTGTTTAATTCATGGACTGTTTTATTAAAATACTTTTCGGTTGATTCTTGATAAGTATTGGCAATAAATTGAGCTCGAACGTTCCAAAAGACATCAAGAGTGTCCGCAGCGACAGAACCTACAATCAAACATTCTCTGCAAATTATAAAGTCTTGATTGATGTTGGTTTGTCTCAATTGCTCAGCCAAACAGTCTCCATTTAATAGATGATAGGTTATCATTATTGGGTGGTCTTTAGGGGTAAAACGTTGGACGAAATAACTTTATTTAGTCAAATGTATTTTGTAGGCTATTTGAGTGAAATGTTTAGAGCAAAAGATTTAAGTCATTTGCTCTGAAGGACCATTCGATATGCATGTTTAAATTTTGCCTTAGCAACAGGTTTAATTGCGCAGTATGGTGTTGAGTGTGTCGCAAATTGTATAGTAAAATTTCTAAAATTGGGTAATCCATATCATTTTCCTCTTCACCTTCTTTAAATCTATCATTAGCGTTTTCTTCATTTAAGCCATATACAATTTGCTCACATTTTTTCTACTTTGTTTAAGATATTCTAGAATTTCTTTCTTGCTATAATCTTTATCAGGTTGTAAGTTGTCAATAGCTTCTTTTGGTTTATCCTTCAATTCTTTTGGAGTAAAAGGAAGTAATGGTGAAAAATTGGTAGGTGGAATTGTTGCGTAATAGTCTAAAAAAATAGCACTATGAAAAGCCAAATAATAGAACTTTCTGTCTCTAATAAAATAGTCATCAGGGCACTTGTCAATTACATTAATAAGCATATCAATACTTGCACCAAACTGATTCCATACTATCTCTTTCATTTTATTTGTCATGTATCTTTTTATTTTGATGGATTATACTATTTATGTTATTCGAAACAACAATGCTATTGTCTGCAATATGCTGTTATCTTTGATTTCTTTCAAAAACACTCAAAATGCAGTTAAGCATTAAAGAAAAGTTCGGTATTTTGGTCTGTCACTAGATTAGTAGTCTGTCTAAAAAGAGTAAAATCTAATTCAAAAACACATCTCGTTTTCTAAAATAGAATGTAATAAACTATAGCCAATAATGTAACGTACATCCTGCAGTAGAAAACGATAAGTTTTGGTGACTTTTGACTCTTACTCGGATTTCAAAACGAAACTAAAACGCTATGAAGTCGTAGATATTCGCAGCGCAGAAGTCACTAAAAAAGATCAAGTTTCCTAAAAGCTCATCCTGTTTTTTTGTGGCAAAAGTAGATCAACTGGCTAAAGTTACGCTTATGTGTTGAATCCGCAGATTATAAATTAGGGTATGAAAATTTTACCTTGAGATGTTTTTTCTTTTGTTGTTATTTTATAAAAATAGAGACCTGAGGTTACATTGTTTTTAGTTACAGCAAAATCCTCTTGGGTATTCGTTTCGACTTCAAACACAAGTTTCCCCGAAATATCAAATAATTTGCAGTTTAAGCCTAATTTCAAACCAGTATTATTTTTATATTTTATTGATTGAGTATTGCCGTCCCAGTATAAAAAATCATTTTCTAGTTCATTACTTGCTGTGCTCAAAATAGCTTGAGGGACATCTTTCCAAATTTTGAAATCATCATACAATACATTTAAAACACCATTATTTGCAGTTACGTAATTTACCAAATTAGCAGCGGTGTATAATTTAAAAGGATTTATAAAATCAATTCCGTTTGTATTTGCTTCATCGGGATGATGTGTATAATTATTAATTTCAAACAACACAACACTTGGCTCTCCATCTGGGGTTATTGAAGCTCTAAATTTGCCATTTGTAGCATTTCCTTCGATAATGTGTGTTTCAAGTATAAACCATTTTTCTACTGGTATCGCTACATTTATATTGGTATTATCCCAAATATAAATCCAAGTATTTGTTGTTGGGTCAAACTTTTGCGCATAAGCCCGTATGTTTAGGATTTGGCTATTAGCATTTAACTTTCTTATGTTTAAGGAAATTCTAAACGGATAAGGATCGTTAGTCCAATTGGGAGAATTCCAAAATTCCATTATTGTAAACCAATCAAATGAATTAGGCATTTGTTTTAAGATATTAATATCTGATGGTAAATACATTTTTACCGAAGTCAATACATTTTTTAATGCATTGTTGTTATAAATGCAAGCTTGAACACGACCAAAAGTATTAGTGCTATTAGGTATTTTGGACCAAAACTGCATTACTTTATTTGTTGGATTTAAAGGGTCGCTCACTATTGTTGCCCCTCTTGAAGTAGTAGCAGCATCGTCAAACTGAATGACCGAATAGCCTATATTAGGATGTCCGTCTAGGTGAGTTTTCCAATTGTTGTTAGTTGGTAAAGAAGTGTCTGTTCCCAAAATATCCGATGTTGTAGTAGTTACTGGCATAATACTAACATTGTTTTCAAAACCTGAATTAAATATAAGTTGGGGCGTTTGCGATTGTGCAACAGCATATATGAACAAAACCAATAACAGAGCAGTGTTTTTTTTCATTTTTTCATTTTTAAATTTAACAAAAGAATGGGATTGTAGAATACGTTTTTTTGTTAAAATAGATAATATTCTTAAAATTAACAGTGTTGCCAGTTATATTGCATGAAGGATAATAGTCAATCTTATTGAGTTAATGGAAAAAGAAAAAATTCAGAAGATTTTTCCTCATTTTCTTTATTAATCTACAAAATCTGTGTGAAAACAAAAAGAGCAATTCCTTAACTTAATGACATTTGGATAATACTGTAGCACTTTTTTTATAGCCTAGGGTAAAAACCTAGGCTATAAAACTAGAGCTGATAATTATAAAAATCGGGCGACTTTTGACACTTGTACGGATTACAAAACGAAACTACAATGGTGTGAAGTTGGAGCCATTTTTTATTTAGCGGTCAACTCAAGTAACCTACCTCCGTCTTCCACGCTTACATATATCTTACCGGCAGGTCCCATTTTTACGTTCCGTACTCGGCCAATATTTTCTAGTAAAATCGTTTCATTGCCAGGCACTCCATTAGCCATACTTATCATAAGTAATTGACGGCGTCCCAGGCTTCCCATTAGCATATTGCCGTTCCAATCTTTGTATGAAGTGTGATTGATAAAGGTTAGACCTGCGGGTGCAAGTGCGGGTGTCCAGCTTTTGAGCGGTGCAACAATTCCTGTAGCATTATGTCCATTGCTAATAGGAGTTCCATTATAATTAATGCCATTGCTATAAAGTGGCCAGCCAAAATTTTCACCAGCTTGAACGCGGTTAAGCTCACAGCCGCCACTTGGTCCATGTTCATTTACAAAAAGACGTCCTGTACTTGTTTGAAAAGCCATGCCCTGAGGATTGCGGTGACCGTAACTGTAAATGGTACTTGGTGCTGTTTGTCCGGGAAGCAATGGATTGTCATTTGGTATAGTCCCATCAAGATTTAATCGATGTATTTTCCCCCAAAGCGTATTAAGTCGTTGTCCATTTTGATGTGGACTTGATGCTCCACCAAGACTAGCGGTTCCGCCTTCTCCCACACTCCAATACAATTTACCATCAGGTCCAAACGCAATTCTGCTTCCAAAATGACCATTCCAAGTAGAAGCCGATTCAGTAGTTAGGATCACCTGCCAATTGGTAGCTACATTTCCATTTAATGTAAACTTTGCAAGCGAAAGAAAACCGCCTGTAATACTATAAGTTACAAATACATTGCGGCTTGTAGCGTAATCTGGCGAAATGGCTACATCGAGCAATCCACCCTGTCCCACTGTCGAAATATTAGAAGGTAAACCCGTAATCATCGTGTTGTTTTGTGTTGTAGTATCAAACAACTGCATGGTTCCAGCTTTTTGCGTAAACAGCAAGTTGCCATTGGGCAGTACATCAAATCCCCAAATAATACCCTGATTGCTTAGCAGGGTTGTTATCTTGATCTCAGGTGTGCCGGTTAAAGGAGGGGTTATAACCGGGGGAGATGGTGGTTCAGCATCTTTTGAGCATGAGGAAAGAAACACTACAAATGCAAATGTTAGTTGCATGAGCCACGCTTTTTTAAATGAGGTAAAAGTATTGATGTTCATTTTAAGTGATTTTTCTTTTTGTTTCATAACAATTGAAAATTAAAATTGTTTACCAGTTTATAATTACGGTCGTTTTATGCATACCGTTAACGGTTTAGCAGTATAGCGGGTACTATCGGTCTTCGAAGTCTTACGATTTCGTATTTTTTAATCTTTTTTTGATATGTAAAGCTAGTAAAAGTAACTCGATTTTTTTACGTATGTGTTTAGAATTTAAAAAGGTATAACTAATGATAAAAAGTGTTTTCTATAAAAGTCAGGAGACTTTTGACACTTACAAGGATTACAAAATGAAATAACAATGCTGCGAACTCGGCACATTCGAAGAGCTTGAACGACAAATTAGCTAGACTTTGAGTAGCGGGATTTGTGTAATCTGATAGTTATAATTTTTATTTAATTTATCTAATAAATTATTTAATTCTTTGATATCAATTTTAGTAACCGTTTCTAAAACAGTTCCATTATCAAATTTAATAATTAAGACTGCTTTATTGTCTTCCTCGTATCCAATTTCATTCAAATTAAATATGATGTTTTTAAAACTAAATTCTTTAATTTTATCCTTAAACCAATTATAGTCTGCTATGTAATTCAATTGATTTTCAGATATTTTTATAATTTCTTTTCCATATGTATTCCAAAGTGAAATCCTTAGCATAAAGAAAGAAATTAAACCAAAAACAAACAAGAACACTAAATTAGAAAATTTCAATCCATTTCCACTTAAAAGATTAAAAGTAAAGCCACTTAATGGTAAAAATATTGAAAGAAAAGTTATAGTATATAAAATTAATCTTCCAAATAGAGGGGACTTTTTTACGCTTAAAATCAACGTGTTATTATTATATTGAATTTGATTCATTTTTTATTGAATTATGTTTTTGAAATATAAGAATTTATTTTATTCTTTTTTTTATGAATATTGCCAACATTCATAAAAAGTTTATTAAAAAAGTAAGTCAAATATTTGTATTTGATATCCTAATTGATAAGAATTTTAATTAATGAATCTGAGCTTTAGTTACTCAAATATAAAGTAACTTTTAAAATTCAAATCCATCATATTGTCAAAATTCGATTAGTAGAATTTATTTTTGATACGATTTGTAAATTTCACTTTTTACCATTTCATTTTCTTTTTCCATTTCAATTTTCTTGAATTCTTTTTCGAAATTTCCTTTAAAGTTTTCTTTCAAATTAGTTACTCCAAGTTTTTCAATACAATAAAGAAATCTATAAATGGAGTCTTCATTATTTTTGCTATGGCTAAAAGAGAACCAAAATAGTTGTGCTGCAAAATCATAAATTTTTAAATCCATTGCTATTTCAGCATATTTATAAATGTCATTTAATCGCTCTTTTTTATCTTTGAATAATCCTCCAATTGAGTTTCTTCTGAATAATAGATAAGCATCTTCGGGATTTTGGGAACTTATGGGTAATCCATAAAATGGATTATGGTCTAAAATATTGTTTTTCTTTTTATTCCAGTTTTCAATGCTATTTAGTTTTCCTTCTCCGTTTTTTTTATTTAGCTCGCTTTGAGAATAAAATAACTCAAAGTTAGCCCAAGCTGAATTTGGGTATTGTTTTAATATTTCGTTATAGATTGAAATCGCTTTATCAAAATTTCCTTTGTCGTGTTCAGTAATTCCTCGATAGATTTCTGAATTAAGCTGTTTATTAAATAATTCTAATCTTATTGCTAAATCATTTAAATATTTGTCAGCATAAGTTTCTTTTTTTGAAAACATTTTTATAATCTCAATATATTTGATTGCGTAATCAAATTCTCCTTGTGAAATTAGCATAAAAATTTTTGTTACTGGAATTAGTTGATTTCCAGATTCCATTTCCATAATTGCTCGCCAAAAATCTGAGTTGTTTCCAGTTAATTTTAGAATCTCTTGTTGTTCTGAAAAACTAGTTTTGGATATAAGATTTCCAAAATTTTTAACTCCAGCGAATTTTTCTTCTACAATAGTCTGATAACCACTCAAAATTGGTAATACTTCTTTTATTGCATAAGTTTTATTTAATTCAAATTTCTGCTGTAATGTTGCATTTTTGTAATCTTGAATATTTTGTACATCTTCAGTTTGAGACAAAAGATTTAAATGTATTATTAGTAGAGGTAATAAGTAAAAAAAAGTTTTCTTTTTCATTTTTATATTTTGTTTTTTCTCATATTTTTTGAGATAGTTTATAACGGATAATGAGTGAAAAAAACTTCCACTTTTCTCTTTCAAAAATAGTCAAAACGGCTTAATATAAGAAAGAAAAGTTGTATGTGCTAAAATATATAAATACTAATTTTCCTGAAAAGCGGTAAAAAGTAGTTTAGAAAAAAGATTCGTTTTCTAATGTAGAATTTAAAAAGCCTATCACTAATGCTGAACAGCCAATCCCATAACTGACAACGATAAAAATCGGACGACTTTTAAGACTTGCACGAATTTCAAAACGAAACTAAAATGCGTGAACTCGAGACATTTGCAGAGCGGGGTGCTTATTGTTCAAGAATTTACAGGAAGCGAAATTGCCGAAAAAACATTTATCAGTCTCAATACTGTAAATACCCACCGGAATAATTTAATATCCAAACTGAATGTAAAAAACACGGCGGGATTGGTAAAATACGCTATTGAATATGGTTTATTGGATTGATTTATCGTTCGTAACCATCTCCAAAACGATAATTCAATATGATGCCGTGGGTGTTGATATTGTTGTATCCTTTAAGTGCATAACTATAATTATATAGAAATTTAAAATTAGTTCCTACGTGAATTCCTGCTAATAAATTAACTGTTTCGCTGGTTCGATAGCCTACTCCAAACTCCACTTTATTTTGATAATTGACCATTAGATTAAGATCTGCCTGAAGTGGCACTCCCGAGACATACTTGATCAACACACTCGGATTAACCATAACATCTTCTAAATGAGTGGTGAAAAAACGGTATCCAAAATAAGAGTAATAAGCCGTTTTCAAGTTAATGCTTCTTTCCGAAGACACCGTAGAACCCAACAAATTGGGAGCTGAAAGACCAAAATAAATACGGTCTTTATTGTATAAAAAACCAACTCCCAAGCTAGGCATAAATTCATGGATATTCTGCTGAAACTCGGGATCATCCAAAATTCCCAGACTTAATAAATTTTCATTGTACTGAATTCCACCAGCTGTGATACCAAAAGAAATAATATTAGGATCATAAGCCCACCATCTTCCTTGTGCATATTCAGTATCAAAAAATATTTTATACGAATACGAACCAAAAAAACTAACAGCAGTGGAGACACCAATTTGGTCAACAGACACTCCTCCTGCTAAACCTAAATTTTTAGATCGAAGTGGTGCATTTATCGTTAAACTTAAATTTTGTGGACTGCCATCTACTGAATTAAAAAAACCTGAATTGACCAGAGTAGCATCTATATCCTCATAGTAACCTGCGTGGGCTGGATTTATAATTACCGTATTGTAACTGTAATTTGCAAAAACTGGGGTTTGCTGAGCAAAACCAAAACTCGATTGTATTAAAAATAAAATCGCTATTGCCTTATATATCTTAATCATTATTTATCGTTTTAAAACCAAGAATCCCTTAGTCTTTTTTAGATGATGTGTTCCTTCTATTTTTATTTCAAAAAAGTAAGTTCCCTCTGGAAGTATGTCGGCTCCCATATCTCTTTTTCGGTTGGCAATACCGCTAAAAACATTAGTTGTATTGTTATAATTTTTAATTTGAAAAACTAAGTCGCCCCATCGGTTATAAATGTAAACTTCATTATTCGGATACTCTTCGATAGTATCAATTTTCCAAAAATCATTGATACCATCATCATTAGCCGAAAGACCATATTTAGTATCGTCATTCTGCTCAGGGTCTACATAAATTGTTACACTATCGGTTGCAGAACAACCTCCCATATCGGTATAAACAACTGTATAGGTAGTAGTTTCTAACGGACGAGCTACAGGATTGGCAATAGTAGTATTGCTAAGTCCTTTTGATGGGGTCCAACTAAAATATCCATTGCCTGAACTAGTTGCATTAAGCAATGCTGTTTGCCCCTCGATAATATATATATCACTTCCAGCCGAAACACTAACTGGTAATTGTTGAACTTTGAAATTACAACTACTACTATTTCCTGAAATATCTCTCGCAGTCATCGTAATGGTCATTCCATCCACAAAAGGACTTCCTGCAACTGGGTTTTGAGTAATTGCTGGATTGGTATCAACATTATCAGTAGCAGTAATTAAACTGGTGTAATCTGGTATAGTAGCCGTTCCGCAAGTTAAAGTTTGGTTGCCAACACAAGTGATGACTGGCTTTTGGGTATCTGCAACTACCGAAGCATTTATTATAAAACTACAAGTTTCAAAATTACTAGATACGTCTGTGGCAGTCATTGTAATGGTCATTCCAGACACAAAAGGACTTCCTGCCACTGGATTTTGGGTAACTTTTGGTGAAGGGTCACAATTATCGGTCGCGGTAACTAAACTTTTGTAATCTGGAATCGTAGCTGTTCCGCTTGCTAATGTTTGATTGCCAGCACAAGTGATAATTGGTTTGATTATATCGGCTGAAACATTCACCAAAAAACTACAGGTTTCAAAATTACCAGATGCATCTGTGGCAGTCATTGTAATGGTCATTCCATTTACAAAAGGACTTCCTGCAACTGGACTTTGAGTGATAACTGGATTGGCATCAATATTATCCGTAGCCGTGATTAAATTGATGTAGTTAGGAATTGTTGCTGTTCCGCAAGCTAAAGTTTGGTTACCAACGCAAGTGATGATTGGTTTCTCAGTATCTGCAACTACCGAAGCATTTATTATAAAACTGCAAGTTTCAAAATTACTAGATACGTCTGTGGCAGTCATTGTAATGGTCATTCCATTCACAAAAGGGCTTCCTGCAATTGGATTTTGGGTAACTTTTGGCGAAGGATCACAATTATCGGTCGCTGTAATTAAACTTTTGTAATCTGGAATCGTAGCCGTTCCGCTTGCTAAAGTTTGATTGCCAGCACAAGTGACAATTGGTTTTATTATATCGGCTGAAACATTCACCAAAAAACTACAGGTTTCAAAATTAGCTGATGCATCTGTGGCAGTCATTGTAATGGTCATTCCATTCACAAATGGACTTCCTGCAACTGGACTTTGAGTGATAACTGGATTGGCATCAATATTATCCGTAGCCGTGATTAAATTGATGTAGTTAGGAATTGTTGCTGTTCCGCAAGCTACGTTTTGATTGCCAACGCAAGTGATGATTGGTTTCTCAGTATCTGCAACTACCGAAGCATTTATTATAAAACTACAAGTTTCAAAATTACTAGATACGTCTGTGGCAGTCATTGTAATGGTCATTCCATTCACAAAAGGACTTCCTGCAATTGGATTTTGGGTAACTTTTGGCGAAGGGTCACAATTATCGGTCGTTGTAATTAAACTTTTGTAATCTGGAATAGTAGCTGTTCCGCTTGCTAAAGTTTGATTGCCAACACAAGTAATAACTGGTTTGATATTATCTACACCTTGAATCACAGCAAAATTACAAGTTGTAAAATTACCTGAAGCATCAGTAGCACGTAAAGTAACTGTCACAGCACTTCCATAAGCGCTCCCTGGTACTGGACTTTGTGTAATTACTGGATTGGCATCACAATTATCGCTAGCTGTAACCAAACTTCTAAAATCAGGTAAAATATATTCGCAAGAGGCGAATTGAGTTCCTAAACAACTCATAGTAGGTTTTGTAACATCTGCGGAAGCATTAACAATAAAACTACAAGTAGAAACATTATTCGAAGCATCTGTGGCAGTCATTGTAATGGTCATTCCATTTACAAAAGGACTTCCAGCGACTGGACTTTGAGTGATAACTGGATTGGGATCAATATTATCCGTAGCATTGATTAAACTGATGTAGTTAGGAATTGTTGCTGTTCCGCAAGCTAAAGTTTGGTTGCCAACGCAAGTGATGACTGGCTTTTGGGTATCAGCAACGGTTGAAATGTTAAACTTACAAGTTGCAATATTTCCGCTAGCATCTGTAGCTGTAAGGGTAACTTCTTGACTTACTCCATCAAAAAGAGTTCCTGCAACTGGTGATTGAGTAATGATTGGCTTATTATCACAATTGTCTGTTACTGTTACAATTTTAGTATAATCTGGTATAGGATCGTTAACTGCCAGAACCTGATTAGCAGGACAATTGGTTATGGTTGGTTTTTCGGTATCGACAGTTTTTTTACCAAAAACAACATAAGACATTCCTGGATCTTCATTAGGATTACTATTATATACCGTTTTTGTACTTCCAATAATAATATCATCTACAGTGTCTCCATTTACATCACCAATAAAACTTGCACTGTATTTTGGCGAATAACGAGTGCTTATTTTTAGCCCTTGAGAAGCATTGAGCGAGAAGATATCCAACAAAGGATTCCAGTTTGCTTTTCCGTAAATAAGATATATTGTTGCATTATTATATGGTAAAAGATAGTCGTCAAAACCGTCCTGATTAAAATCGCCAAATGAACTATACGTATGGAGATATTCAAATGTACTTCCATTCATTTTAAATCCGTTTGTACCATCCAAATCTTTCAAATCTACTACGGCAGGTGTAGTACTTTTTCCGAACAATACATAATTATTCATACCAATATCATTGAGTGAATCTCCATTGAGATCTCCTGCACTTCTTATTTCAAAATAGTACGATGTTTCTAGAGGACTAACTGAGTTTTCAATTTTGAACCCATTGGATCCATTTAATGAATTGGTGTTTATTGTTGCAGGAAGACTAGCCGATCCATATATAACATATCTAAACTTATCCTCACCCGAAACAGCAACATCAGAAATACCATCACCATTTACATCGCCCACTCCTGCTAAATTTGCTCTAACATCGCCTTCAATGATACAAGAATTGGAAGAATCTAAACTTCCTATATTTACAGTAGCAGGGAAATTAGAGCTTTTTCCAAATAGAATATAGGTTTTTCTGACATTCCCAGATCCTTTATTTAAAGTAGCAATTGCGATATCACTATGAGAATCATTATTGAAATCACCAATACCGGCAACGCCAAATCCTAAGATTTCATAACTCGTTTGCCCTAAAATTGAAAATCCATTTGTGCCATCTATAGACGAAACTGGAATAGAAGCTGAAAAGCCTGTTGTTTTGCCGTAAATCACAAACACTCTGCCTGCTCCACTAATACTTCCAGTCTCTCTTTCTGAGGCACTCACTATAAGATCACTTACTCCATCTCCATTTATATCTCCAGCATCACTCACATCAAAACCAGTTCTGCTTGGCCCAGCTGTATAATCATTAGTAATCTGAAAACCATTTTGTCCATCTAAATTAGCGAGATTTATACTTGCTGGAAAACCAGTTTTTGTCCCAAAAACAACATAACAACCTTCTGATCTTGAGTCTCCTGGAGCGCCAATTGCAAAATCGGACATTCCGTCTCCATTTATATCTCCAACAGGAGTTGTACTGAATCCTGCTCTTGTGGCTACGGTTTCTCCATAAAGAGTAAAGCCGTTACTGCCATTCAATTCATTTACATTGATAGTTGTTGTTTTACAATCAATATCAAATCCACCGGTTTTTAATTTAACCAAGAAAGTACAAGAACTTGTATTGCCTGATTTGTCTTCAACAGTAATGGTAACATTGGTATCAGCAGTAAATAATGTTCCTGCTACTGGAGTTTGAGTAAAAACCAATTCCCACTGTTTTGCAATATCATCGCTTACAGCCTGTAAAAAATGAACATAATTAGGCAGCATCGAATTCGCATATAGTTCCTGAGTGGCAGGACATACTATAGCTGGAGGCAAATCCGGTCCAGAAGAATCAATGTTAAAACTGCAAGTTGCTTTATTTCCTGAAGCATCCGTAACTGTTAAAATAACTTCTTGAGAGACTCCATTAAAAACAGTTCCTGCAACTGGTGATTGTGTAACTATTGGGCTGGTATCACAATTGTCTGTTACGGTAATGGTTGACTTATAATCCGGGATTGGATCGAATTTGGTTAAAATTTTATCCGAAGGACAATTGGTTATAACTGGTTTTTCGGTATCTGTAATTTTTTTTCCATAAATAACATAGGCATATCCTGGATCATGATTAACATCAATATTATAAACATCATTGCTATTACCAATTATTACATCATCAACACCATCTTTGTTTACGTCTCCTGCAAATGCCAAATCATAATTTCGATAATATTTTAAACCTATTTTAAGCCCCTGAGAAGGTTTAAGATTGTTTAAAAAAGTATAGTCTATTGTGGTTGTCGTCCAATCCGATTTGCCATAAATAGCATAAAACGTTTGACTACTAATAAATCCAAAATCACCAATACCATCCTTATTAAAATCTCCTATTGAAGTTGTATTACCTGCAACTAATAATTTAAAACCATTAATTCCATTTAAATTTTTCAAATCCATTACAGCTGGAATGGTAGCACTGCCAAATAATACATAACTTTCATGCACTACAAGATCATTAATGCCATCTCCATTTATATCCCCTAATCTAGAAACACTAAAATAGCCATCCAAAGGAGAAGCAGTATTTTCTAAAATAAAACCATTAGAGCCGTTTAGCGAAGCTGTATTTATAGTCGCAGGAAAATTGGTTGAGCGTCCGTAAACTACATACTTACGGTGTTGATCTGAACCATTATAACTACCTAATCCAATATCTGGAAATCCATCACCATTAATATCGCCTAAACCAACAACTCTACTACCTACTTTTCCAACGGAAGCATCTCCTTCAATAACAAAGCCATTAGTGCCATTAATTTGGTCTGTTTTGATTTGAGCCGGAAAACCTGATGTTTTTCCATACAATACATAACATATACCATTTCCTGCCGAAGAATTTCCTGCAAGAATAGCAATATCATCTGTCCCATCGCCATTTACATCTTCTACTGATGCAATACTGCTTCCAGCACCTTCGTAATGTATTGCGCCTATCAAAGAAAAACCATTGGTCCCATTAAGACTTGACAATACTAATTCTGCTGGATAGCCCGAAGTTCGACCAAAAACTACATACGTATTTCCATTCTTAGATACGGAAGAAGTTACTCTGTATGGATCACTGACCATAAAATCTGTTATTCCGTCACCATTGATGTCTCCAGCACTACTTACATCATAGCCTGTATTTGGTTCGTTAGTAAAAGGAGTATCGTTACGAATTTTAAATCCATTGGTCCCATTCAATAACGCTAAGTCGATATTAGGTGGAAAACCAGAAGCATTTCCAAACACTAAATAAGCAGAACCTTCAATAAATTTTAACACATTATTTTTTCCATAAGAAAGGTCATAATTTCCAGGAGCTCCTATAAGAAAGTCTGAAATTCCATCACCATTTATATCACCAGCTGTAGAGACACTAAAACCTGTATTACCATCAGCTTTTTCTCCATAAATAGTAAAACCATATTTTCCATCAAGATTTAGGTAATACGAACTATTTGATTTACAATCCAAAACCACATTTGTGGTTTTTAGTTTAACTAAAAAAGTACACGAATTAACATTCCCTGATTCATCTTTAGCAGTAATTGTAACATTGGTATCCGCAGTAAAAATGGTTCCTTGCGGCGGTGTTTGTGTAAACACCAAGTCAACAGTATCGGTAATATCGTCACTTATACTAGTTAATGAAAAAACATAATTAGGCAAAGTGGAATTAGCAAACAATTCTTCCCCTGATGGACATCCTATTACAGGAGGCAAATCACTGCCTGAATTATTAACAATAAAACTACAACTCGCAAAATTTCCAGAAGTATCGGTAGCCTCTATTGTAACGGTCAAACCATTCGAAGCAAAAATACTTCCTGGTGCTGGATTTTGGGTAATTGTTAATGAAGTAGCGCAATTATCACTGGCGGTAGCCAGACTTCTATAATCGGGTAAAGCACTTCCGATAACTAAACTTTGATTTGTTGGACAACTTATAATTGGTTTAGTAACATCTGCCGAAGCATTCACAACAAAACTGCAATCCACAAAATTTCCTGAAGCATCGGTAGCACGCATCGTTACAGTCATGCCGCTTGTAAATGCACTTCCAGAGGCAGGCGTTTGGGTGATTGTTGGCGAAGCAGTACAATCATCAGTTGCGGTAACTAAACTTCTATAATCCGGCAAAACAGAACCACAGGAGAGACTTTGATTTGACGGACAAGTTATTGTAGGTTTGGTCACATCTGCCGAAGCATTCACAACAAAACT
This sequence comes from Flavobacterium polysaccharolyticum, assembly GCF_038739875.1. NCBI lineage: Bacteria > Pseudomonadati > Bacteroidota > Flavobacteriia > Flavobacteriales > Flavobacteriaceae > Flavobacterium > Flavobacterium polysaccharolyticum. The sequence continues at coordinate 720 of NZ_JBCGDP010000018.1, read as the reverse complement.
GCAATCCACAAAATTTCCTGAAGCATCGGTAGCTGTCATTGTTACTGTCATACCACTTGTAAAAACACTTCCTACTGCAGGAGTTTGGGTGATTGTTGGTGAAGCAGTACAATTATCAGTTGCGGTAACTAAACTTCTATAATCTGGCAAAACAGAACCACAGGAAAGACTTTGATTTGACGGACAAGTTATTGTAGGTTTGGTCACATCTGCCGAAGCATTCACAACAAAACTGCAATCCACAAAATTTCCTGAAGCATCGGTAGCACGCATCGTTACAGTCATGCCACTTGTAAAAAAACTTCCTACTGCAGGACTTTGGGTGATTGTTGGTGAAGCAGTACAATCATCAGTTGCGGTAACTAAACTTCTATAATCTGGTAAAACAGAACCACAGGAGAGACTTTGGTTAGGCGGACAAGTTATTGTAGGTTTGGTCACATCTGCCGAAGCATTCACAACAAAACTGCAATCCACAAAATTTCCTGAAGCATCGGTAGCTCTCATCGTTACTGTCATACCGCTTGTAAAAGCACTTCCAGCAACTGGGCTTTGGGTGATTGTTGGTGAAGCAGTACAATCATCATTTGCGATAACTAAACTTCTATAATCTGGCAAAACAGAACCACAGGAAAGACTTTGATTTGACGGACAAGTTATTGTAGGTTTGGTCACATCTGCCGAAGCATTCACAACAAAACTGCAATCCACAAAATTTCC
>NZ_JBCGDP010000017.1:0-101533 GCF_038739875.1 Flavobacterium polysaccharolyticum | reverse complement strand
TGCGAGTCCTGATTTTGAAACCAAAGATTCCTACTCTGTTCGCGTAAGAACTTTCGATGGAACATCCACTTTCGAAAAAGCATTTACTATTTTCATTAATGATGTGAATGAAGCACCAACGGATATTACTTTGTCTGATTCTGACATTGATGAAAATGTGCCAGCTAACTCAACTGTGGGAGCACTTTCTTCAACCGATGTAGATAGCAGTTCGTTTACGTATTCTTTAGTAGCTGGAGCTGGTGATACTGATAATGCTTCTTTTTCAATTTCAGGTAGTGATTTGAAAATTACTGCGAGTCCTGATTTTGAAACCAAAGATTCCTACTCTGTTCGCGTTCGAACTTTCGATGGAACATCCACTTTTGAAAAAGCATTTACTATTTCCATTAATGATGTTTGTGAACTTGACAATTCCGTAACATTGGCTGCTGATGTTCTAACTGCTACTCAAACAGGAGCAACTTACCAATGGTACAAATGTTCGGATAACTCAGTAGTAGGGACAAATAGCAATACATTTACCCCTACACAAACGGGTGATTACAAAGTAGATATTACAATAGGAAGTTGTACCGTAACTTCTGCTTGTATCACAGTAGCAACTCTTAATACTATTGATTTTGAAACAACTTCGAAAGTGATAATTTATCCAAACCCTAGCCAAGGAATCATTAATGTGAAATCTACGACTAACTCTGATTTTCAAGTTATCAATCTATTAGGACAGGTGTTGCAAACCTTCAAAACTGAAGCTGATGTTATCCAAACCATTGAGTTGCAAAACTTAAATGATAGTATTTACTTCATTAAGGAAGTCAACAACGCTACATCAAAAGCACACAAAATTATCATTAAGAAATAATTTTAATGATTCTTACCAAAGCAAAAAGCTGTTCGAAATTCGTCTCGAACAGCTTTTGTTTTTTGCACCCAAAGTGCTGTGTGTCATGTTGAAATTTAATTTCTCAAAAGCATCTTTACCTCATCCAAATCACCATCTATGCTCCCTACTTTTAATCCTAGAATACTAGCAATTAGAGGATAAACACTGACATTACGAAAAGATTTTACTTTTTTTCCTATTTTAAAATTAGGGCCTTTGGCATAAAAAATAGCTTGCATGTCTTTCATTTTATTATCATACCCATGCGTACCGCCACTAATTTTTTGATCGGGTTTGTTGACTAGACTATAACCTGCATCTGCTTCAACAACAAAATCTAAAGCTCTGGGATTAGTTCCAAAATGCAGTCGTTTAGGTACTTTATTAGTAGGATACCATTTGATATGAGGCACTTTTTTTAAAGCGTCAGCAATAACTTCTTTATATCCTATTTTAGCCTCAATACTCATAATGGGATTGATTACCGCTGCATATCCGTACCATTCTGGTTTGAGATAGTCTAAAATAGTGACTTTTTTATCGTTGCTGATGGCTGCCATTCCGTGGTCTGAAACTACAATTAGATTGATTTCTTTACCGATGGGAAGTGCGTCTAATTTTTGCATGAGTTGCCCTATTACGGCATCGACTTGAGGGACCATTTTTTTATTTTCTTCCGACAAAGGTCCATGATTATGACCTGTCTCATCGGGTTGATCAAAATATAAAGTGATTAAATGCGGACGCTCGGCTTCGGGCAAGTTAAGCCACTCGATTACAGTATTGACTCTTTTTTCGTAACTAACCGATTCGTCGTACTCTTTGAAAATACTGGCACTTTTGGCTCCAGTATCCGAACCTGGCCAATAGAAACAGGCGGCTTTAACGCCTTGTTCTTCGGCGAGATTCCAAATGGGATTACCGCCATAGAATTCACTATTTTTTTTAGCAGCGGTTTTTAGTGTAAATACTTTTTGGATCGCTGGATCATAAAAATTATTATTGACTATCCCATGATGATCTGGGTATAGTCCTGTAGCCATCGAGTAATGATTGGGAAAGGTTTTGGTAGGATAACTGGGTTGCATGGACTTGGCTTTTACTCCATATTTGGCCAAACTATCGAGATTGGGCGTTTCAAAATATTGGGGATAATCCCATCTAAATCCATCTAAGGAAACCAAAATCACATATGGTTTTTTTTGCTCTTGCGCTGTCATTCCTAATCCCAAAAAAAGGAATAACCCTACCACTATTTTTTTCATACAACTGTTTTGTGGCGCAAAGATACAATAAGAAATGATAGGGAAAAGTTAACCTTGATACGACGCCCAAGAATAAATTAATTGTTTGGGGCTGATCACAAAATAGCACAATTGCTGCTCTTTAGCCCCGGTAGGAGCGGCATCCTTTGCCTTTTTTCTTTCAAAAGGCAAAGATATAGCGGATAACGGGTAGATGTCAACTGATTATCCTTATGTAACTGCTCCTAAAAATTAAAAATCAAAATGTACTCCAAAGTTGAATGACCATTGAAACTGGTTGAAGGATTGCTCTTTTAGCGGGCTGCTAAAAAGATTCATACCAGGTTCTACAAACAAATGTGTAGCGGGAAAAACTTTGTATTGGAGAGTACTGCTCAACAAGGTTCCGTAGACCATATCGTTGACTTGATTACTTGCTCCTATAGATTCACCGTTTAGAAAAAACTGGTTGGAGACTAATTTACCAACGAAACCTCCCGTATTCAGATGAATATTGGTTTTTTTTTGTTGAAAAAGCACATAAGATACTGTAAACGGAAGTTCTACGTACTTGAGGTTTTGCGAAATATCACCCGAAGAAAAGTCTGATGAGCGCACCATCATGGACTCGGTTTGCGGGAGAAAAATATAATTAGCATTGGTCGTAATGGCATCTACATGTACTTTGTCTGCATTGACAATTGCTCCCGAAATTCCCATATTTTGCATCATTTGGCTGTTGTAATACGGCACTCCAGACAATTGTTGTCCAAGCTCATTGACTTTTAGTCCCGAACCTACACTCCATTTTTTATTCAATTTGTAATGGGTCGTTACGCCATAAGTTTTACCTTGTTGCGCTTCTCCTTTTACACCAAGGGTTTGTTGATTACTATAATTTTGAGAGGTATTGACTCCTGCTACGACTTGCATAGACCATTTTGACAAAGCTTCTTGTTTTTTGTCTTTTTTATCCTTGGGTTCTCGTTCTTCTCCTTTTGCTTTTTGTTCTAAAACGGCAAGCTCTTGTTGAATTTGTATTTGCTCTTTGGTGTTAGTATCTGGGTTTAAAGCAGCAATGACAGTGTTTTTATCTGTACTTTTGTTGTTTACTTCACTAACATTGGAGTTGCTTTTTACGTCATTTGCTATTGTGTTCCCTATCTTTTCATTTTTATTTGATGCATTAAAAATGACCTCCGACTTCGATTGGCTTTGACTTTCTGTTGTTGCAATCGCAGAGCTGTTGCCTGTTGTTTGCGGAATAACGGCATTATTTTTTACTTTTTGTTGAAGAGTAGCAAAGGGCGAATAGCTTTCTTCCTTATTCGACTGCCCTACTCCTTTTGCTGTTTTTTGAGCATCATTCTTTTGTGAATATTGGTTTGATTTTGATCCAATATTGTTGGGTTGAGCAGTTGTTGATTGGTTTTCTGTTGCTGGGTTTGAAACAACCACCACTGCATTATGGTTCTCTTTCAAGCTTTTGTCTGAAACAATAGTTGTTGAACTTTTGACTGATACTTTTTCGGATGATGGATTCTCTGATGATGAATTTTTAGGTGACGAACTTTCTTTGTAGACTACTTTTGAATTACTGTCTGTTCCCACTCCATTTAACAAAGGGTTTGATTGGGTTTGAAAAAATAAATAGGCAGGAATACCTATTCCTACCAACAAACTTGCTGCAGCAAACCACCACACCACAACTCTCTTTTTCTTTTTGGGTGTATCCAATTCTTTTTCTATAGCATCCCACAGTTCTGGTGGCGGAGTACTAGAGAAATTTTCCATTGAAGAAAACATCGTTTCTATCTTTTCTTTTTTCATGCTGTTTTAGAATTAAATGCGGCCAAAATTCTTCTTTTCAAATGACTTTTGGCTCTATTCAAATTGGATTTCGAGGTGCTTTCCGTAATATTAAGCATCTGAGAAATCTCTTTATGTTTCAGTTTCTCGAATACATACAAGTTGAATACCAATCGGTATTGGTCTGGCAAATCTTGTATGTATTCTAACAACTGCTCTTCGCTAAGAGAAGATCGATCCATCTCCTCTTCTTCGAAACTTTCGTCTATAGGATCATCGTACACTTCAAGTAAAAAAAGATTTTTTCTATTCTTTTTTAAAGTTTCGATGCACTTGTATATAAAAATTCTCTTGAGCCAACCTTCAAAACTACCTTCAAATTTAAATTGATAGATCTTTTGATAGGCAATAACAAAGGCTTCTTGAAAAACATCTTTAGCATCGTCTTCATTTTTCATGTATTTTAAACAAAGACCATACAAAACAGGAGCGAACAACTGATAGAGCTTTTGCTGGGCCGCTCTATCGTTTTCAACACACTTTTTGATCAGTATTTCTAAGTTGTCTTTCAATTCGTCTTACACTAATAACTTTTTAGGCCTACACTCTTGCAAAAGTAATGTTATTCCTTTTGCTTTTCATTACTCAACAAGATGATTAATTCTTAGTTTTCAACGTTGCGATTTTATCTTGAAGTCTTTTCTTAAAGCTTAGTATCGCCGAGTTTTGGTCTGTGGTATCGTCATTATCCAAATAAATTTTGGTTACAACAGTGCCTTGATGCCACTCGAAATAAATACCACCCTGATCATGCGAATCTGGAGTACCATACGTTTTAGTTTGCCCTTTTAAACTAGATACTTCGCTAGGAATTCCACCAATAAAACTAGTGTAATCATCTTTGTACACTAAGCTTGTAAAGCCATATTTTGCCATAGCATAATCTCCGTACACTACATCTTTAAAGCGCAGTACTTTTTGTACATCCAATCGATAAAATTCTTGGCAAGCACTACCCGTACAAGCCCCTCTAAAACTACCAATAATTGCATATTCATTATTTTGTCCTACACGTTGTAAATAAACAGGTTTGGATGTTTTAGGAATCGAAATCACATCTTTTGGATAGGTGGTCACTGGAGTTACCACATCGCCAACTTTGGGAACGATTTCATAAAAAGACACCACCACTTCACAATCTGTTTCAACAACAGCCTGCACTTTTATGTCGTAACCGCTTGATGGTTTTTGCCCAGCAAATAAACCCACTAAACTTGTTGTAGTAAAGTCAATTGCCACAGGAGGAGTACAAGGTTTAAACGTTGCATTAAATTTTTCTTGGGAATCGATTATAATGGCTTTTGAGGCTACTGTTTCCGTAATCAAAGTATTACAAGTGTTAAAGCTTTTAAAGGCAACGTTTCTTGTATTACCGCAAGAAATTGAATCCGATTCAGAGTTTAATGAACAAGAAGTAATGCCCATAGCGATCGCGATAAAAAGGACTATTTTTTTCATTTTATATTGTATTTAGTTTGTTTCCTTTATTTAGAGGGCACTTTTTAGAAAAGGTTGCGCAACAAAACAAAAAATAAATAAATTAATTCTTGAAAAAAGGAATTGATATTAATTCTTACTTTTACTTTTCAAAAAAACAATCCTCCATGTCTGAATTATTTTCTTTTTTACTGGTTTTTATCGTTGCGCTTGGCCTTGGTCTTTTCATAGGCAAACTGCTATTTTCTGCTCGTTTTGATTCACAAAAAATAAGTTTAGAAGAAAAAATCAATGCTGCCCAACATTTATTACAGCAGCAAAAAGAACAGGCTTTACTAGATAAAACTACTTTCGAAAAACAATTGCAAAGTAGCCTTCAAGAAAAAGAAGCCATCCGAAATGAAAAAGATAGCTTGGCTATTCAACTCTCTAAAAAAGAAGTGGATTTTGATAATTTGTTAGAGCGTCATAAAGAACAAAAAAATGAGGTGGAACTGCTTCAGGAAAAATTCACCAAAGAATTCGAAAATTTAGCCAACAAAATTCTAGACGAGAAATCGAATAAATTCACCGAGCAAAACAAGGAAAATATGAAAAACATCTTGAGTCCGCTGCAAGATAAGATTCAGTTATTCGAGAAAAAAGTCGAAGATACCCACAAAGAAAGCATTGACTATCATGCAGCGCTGCGTCAGCAAATTCTAGGGCTTCGCGAAATGAATTTACAAATGAGCAAAGAAACCCTCAATTTGACCAAAGCCCTAAAAGGCGATAGTAAAATGCAAGGAAATTGGGGCGAACTAGTATTGGAACGTGTACTCGAGAAGTCGGGCCTAGAAAAAGGACGCGAATACGAAGTACAACAGAGTCATATTACTGAAGCAGGTAATCGCGTGTTTCCTGACGTAGTGATCAATTTACCTGATGGCAAAAAAATGATTGTCGACTCGAAAGTTTCCTTGACCGCCTACGAAAAATACATCAACGAAGAAGATGACAACATCAAAGCTACCTTATTGAAAGAACATGTCTTTTCTATAAAACGTCATGTGGATCAATTAGGAGAGAAAAACTATCATGATTTGTATCAAATGGAAAGTCCAGACTTTGTATTGCTTTTCATTCCAATCGAACCCGCATTTGCCATTGCTTTGAATGAAGATACAACATTATACAACAAAGCCTTTGAAAAGAATATTGTGATCGTTACTCCATCTACATTACTGGCCACCTTACGCACAATTGACAGTATGTGGACCAACCAAAAGCAACAAGAAAATGCGGTAGAAATCGCGCGTCAAGCAGGGGCTTTATACGATAAATTTGAAGGCTTTGTGGCCGATTTGATCAAAATTGGAAAGAAAATTGACGAAAGCAAAGTAGAATACGGAGCTGCGATGAATAAGCTAGTAGATGGCAAAGGTAATCTAATTGTAAGTGTAGAAAAATTAAAAAAGATGGGGGCCAAAGCAAAAAAAGCCTTACCCGAAAATGTTCTAAAAAGAGCTGAAAATGATATAAACAACCTTATAAATTAAAACAAATGAAAAAAATTGCCGCTTTATTACTACTCGTTGGAGTACTTGTTGTCGCTATTTACATGGCTTTCATTTATTATATTCCCGTGAGCGATGGTGTTCGTTCCGGAGAATTAATTCGATTAAGTCACAAAGGTGTGATTATCAAAACTTGGGAAGGCGAATTGAGTCAAGGAATTTCGGGTGCACAGATTTTCCGTTTTTCTGTATTAGATAAAGATCAAGCCGTAATCGACAGTTTAAAAGTTTTACAAGGGCATTATGTGCGTTTGACCTATGAAGAAAAAAAACGCACTTTTATGTGGTGGGGAGAAACTCGTTTTTTTATCACCTCGATTCAAAAAGAAGCCTCTCCATTTAATAATCGATAACTCATGACCAACGTATTCAAACCAGTTTCTGCATCACATGTTACCATTTCTGAATTGATGTTGCCCTCGCACACTAATTTTAGTGGCAAAATACATGGAGGATATATTTTATCCTTGTTGGATCAAATTGCCTTTGCAAGCGCCTCCAAATTTTCAGGAAATTATTGTGTCACCGCCTCAGTGGATACGGTGAATTTTTTACAACCCATAGAAGTTGGTGAATTGGTTACCATGAAAGCCTCTGTAAATTATGTAGGAAGAAGTTCAATGATTATAGGCATTCGGGTAGAAGCAGAAAACATACAAACAGGAGTTGTTAAGCATTGCAATTCCTCCTATTTTACTATGGTAGCCAAAGACGATCAAGGCAAAAGCGTTCCCGTTCCTGGATTACAGCTAAAAACTATAAATGATGTGCGTCGTTTTAGCAATTGTTTGAAACAAATTGAGCTCAAAAAAGTACACGAAGTACATGAAGTAGAATTTGATTATTGTTCTCCAGAAAACTTGGCTCATTTGTCTCAATACAACATTCAATTAGAATTGCAAATGCACAAAAAATAAAAATAATCTTATAAAATATACTTGTTAAAAACAATTAAAAAATGTAATTTTAAGAGATTCTATTTCTTGGTCACATGAAAAAAATTACGTTTCTTTTCTTGTTTTTCTATTCCTTCCAACTTCAAGCACAAGAACAATTATCTTCTTCCAAAGGAGTAATCCATTTTGAAGCTTCTGTCCCTTTGTTTGAAGAAGTGAAAGCTACCAATCAAGAGGTGAACTGTGAGGTAGAATTAAAAACTAGCGAAATTAACTGCACCGTTTTTATTGAAAAATTTCAATTCAAAAGAGATTTGATGCGTATGCATTTTAATAACAGTTACTTAGAAAGCGATCGCTATCCCAAAGCAACTTTTATGGGCAGAATCGATAAATTGGATTACAAATCCCTCTCAGAGCAACCCACTGAACACCAAATAAAAGGCATCATCAAAATACACGGAAAATCTAAAGCTATAAACTGTAAGGCTCTTATTAAAAAAGTAAAAAAAGGAATGGAAATAAACGCCTCGTTTGTTTTAAATACTGATGACTTCAATATTGCAATACCCTCTATTGTAGCTTCAAAAATATCCAAGCAAGTGACCACTACTTTAAAACTTACGGTTTTAGAATAAGAGGTTGTATTCAAAATTTTATATACTATGAATCGACTACAGAATTTCCTTGATTTACACACCGGAGAAGAAGACAAACAAAAAATATTAGAGAACGTAAAGTCAAATATTTCGTTTAGAGGATCGACCGTTTGGATTTTAGCTTGTGCGATTGTGGTTGCCTCGGTAGGCTTAAACGTTAATTCAACAGCGGTTATCATTGGCGCTATGCTCATTTCTCCTCTAATGGGACCAATTGTTGGTGCTGGATTTAGTTTGGGAATCTATGATTTTGAATTATTAAAAAAAGCCGCCAAAAACCTTGTCATCGCCACTTTAGTTAGTTTGTTGGTCTCCACAATTTATTTTACGCTCAGTCCTTTTAAAGAAACACAATCCGAATTGTTAGCACGAACCTCTCCTAATATTTATGATATTTTGATTGCTTTTTTTGGTGGACTTGTTGGAGTTATCGCTATCACTAGAGTCGAAAAAGGAAACCCAATTCCGGGTGTTGCCATTGCCACTGCCTTGATGCCTCCTTTGTGTACCGCTGGCTATGGACTAGCAATCGGCAACTGGAAATACTTTCTCGGTGCCCTTTTTTTATACACCATCAATTGTGTGTTTATCTGTATTTCTACCTTTTTGATTGTCAAATACTTGAAATATCCAGAAGTAAATCATGTTAATCCAAAATACCGAAAACAAATAAAATACACCATTTCAAGCATTATTGTTTTACTAATTGTACCTAGTGTCTACTTTGCTTATGTATTAGCACAAGAAAAAAAATACAAACAAAGAGTAGAGTTGTTTTTAAATGATGAATTTACCGAAAAAGGATTCGCTATTCTATATCAAAAAGTCAATTACAACAAGAATCAAAAAAGTATTGAATTAGCTTTTTTAAATAAAAAAATAAATAAAAAAGAAATCCAAAACCTTAGAAGTTTGCTTAAAAAATATAAAATCGAGAATACAAAATTATTGATTAAACAAGATACCACAGATATCAAAAAATACATTTTAGAAAACAATGCTACTGAAAAAGCTAAAGAAAATGAGAAAGATCTAATGATACTGAATTTAGAGAATAAGCTCAAATCCTATAGCTATAACAACAAAGCATTACAAGACGAAATCTCTATACTGTTTCCAGAAATCAAAAATATTTCAGTAGCAAGTCATATATTTAACGAAAACACAGATAGTACCCTGACCAAAACAATTGTCATTTATAAGAGTACAAAAAACATAAACTCCAATGACGAAGAAAAGCTGAAACAGTGGTTAAAGAAAAGAATCGCGAAAAACAATGTTGAATTGTATCGTGATAAAGAAGATTAATTTATTTAAGTACACGATTGACTTGGGCAAAATTTCGGTGATAATACCCTTCTTTAGTAGATGAAATAATTACACCACTATTGGTAGAGGAATGAATAAATTTAATCTCATCTCCAACTACATCTACCACCATGCCTACGTGGTTAATGCGTCCACTACCTCTAGTTTTAAAGAAAATCAAGTCTCCTTTTTTAGCTTCTGTAGGCGTAACTCTAATCCCAATATTGGACATCTGGTTAGACGACCTTGGAAGCTTAATATCCAAAGCACTAAAGGTAGAACACATTAAACCAGAACAATCAAAACCTGCTCTTGTGGTACCTCCAGACCTGTAGCGAATTCCTAAATTATCAGAAGCCTTCGCAATTAAATCATCTGCGATAGAGTAATCACCAAAAAACTTATCAGAACTAGATTCTGTAGCTACTGAATCTAGCTTCGTTTCCGTTTCATTCACAGCAACAACATTGGCTCCTTCTTTAATTTTCAACATTGCCCCAACTCGCATTTTTTTATGAATCGAAGGATTTAGTTTTTCTAATTCAGCGACAGTAATTCCGTATTTCTTAGCAATACCAAACTTAGTTTCTTTAGGTAAAACTTCATGTACAATCGCTGTTGTCTCGGGAGAGGAAATAGTATTCGTGACCGATGTTTCTGTTCCCACTTGCTCATTGGCTCCTGCAACTAGAGTTTGTGTTTTAATTGAAGAAGGGCTTGAAACCTCATCTTTTTGAAGCACTTCTGCTACTTTATTTTGCAGAGGTACATTTAGTTTCTGACCTATTTCAAGACTTTTGGCTACAATACTAGGATTCAGTTTTTCGAGTTCTTCAACCGAAATACCATAGCGTTTTGAGATACCATATTTTGTTTCACTAGCTATAACTTCATGTATTTGCTGTCCTTCGTTCGAGACATTGGAAGCCACAAACTCACTAACAGAATTACTAGTAGTAAGGATTGTTGTGTTTTGTTCAGAATGGATTGTGTTAGCAACAACTTGTTCCTCTTTCAAATCAAAATTTTCTGGAACAATTAATTTTATTTTCTCTCCAATTTGCAATCCTGATTTATCTATTGAAGGATTATTTTTTTTAATTTCTTTTACGCTAAGATTGAACTTTTTTGCAATACCAAACAGCGTTTCTTTAGGTAAAACTTCATAATCAATCTCTTTGGTATTTTTCTTTTCCTGAGCCAACTCTTTTTTGGCTACTTCTTTTTTATAATTCTTATTTGGAATTTTTAAAACGGAATTCAACTTTAAAATCCCTGAAGCTTTTGGATTTAAATTAAAAATTACTTTTTGACTAACATGGTACTTTTCGGCTATTGAAGAAATGGTTTCACCCTGAGAAATTTTGTGGGTTATAAATTTTTCTTGTGAAAAAACAGTTGATGTGGTACAAACCAAGAGCCAAAATAGTATTCCGAAGTACTTCATGCTTATTTTTTATAAATTGTGGTATTATTTTTATCAAAAAGCTTATTTCATAGAAATTAGATTAAAAAAAATGATGTTTTTAATCTAAAAACTACATTTTTATCAAGTTTTACAAATATAGTTTTTTTTAATAAATTAAAAATGTTAAAACTATTATAAAATAAATTTATAGGACTATAATTAGAAACAAAAAAGCTCCAAAGTTACCTAAGGAGCTTTCTTTATGATTCATTTTTTCATTTTAGGCTTGACCTGCAGCTGCAATTAAATTGAGTGCTGAACCCGCAACAAACCACCCTATTTGACTTTCATTGTAAGTATGATTCACCAAAATGGTTTCTCTAGCTTCATTCGAATGTACTAGTTCAATGGTCAAGGGTTTACCAGCTGCAAACTCGGTCAAATCCAAGAAATTGATAGTATCATCTTCTTGAATTTTATCATAATCGAACTCGTTAGCAAAAGTTAAAGCCAACATGCCTTGTTTTTTCAAATTCGTTTCATGTATACGAGCAAATGATTTTACCAAAACGGCTTTAACCCCCAAGAAACGTGGTTCCATCGCCGCATGTTCTCGTGAAGACCCTTCTCCATAATTATGATCTCCCACTACTATCGAAGGAATTCCAGCCGCCTTATAAGCTCTCTGAACCGTTGGTACAGGCTCATAGACTCCAGTTAATTGATTTTTTATTTCGTTAGTTTTTTGGTTAAAAGCATTGACTGCACCAATCAACATGTTATTTGAAATATTATCTAAATGTCCACGAAAGCGCAACCAAGGACCTGCCATTGAAATATGATCTGTAGTACATTTACCAAAAGCTTTAATCAACAACTTAGCACCTGTTATATTCTTACCATCCCAAGCCTCAAAGGGCGCCAGTAATTGTAGTCGGTCTGAAGTTGGGCTTACTAAGATTTGAACACTAGAACCATCCGCAGCGGGAGCTTGAAAACCATCCTCTTCAACATCAAATCCTCGTTTGGGTAATTCGTCCCCGAAAGGAGCATTCAATTTCACTTCTTCACCATTATCATTCAATAAACTATCTGTTAATGGATTAAAATCCAACCTTCCTGAAATGGCCAATGCAGCCACCATTTCTGGAGAAGTGACAAAAGCGTGGGTATTAGGATTGCCATCGGCTCTTTTAGAAAAATTGCGATTGAATGAATGCACAATGGTGTTTTTTTCTCCTTTATCCGCTCCTGCTCTATCCCATTGCCCGATACAAGGCCCACAAGCATTGGTAAACACTTTGGTTCCCATTTTTTCAAAAGTGGCAATAATGCCATCTCGCTCAATGGTGTAACGAATTTGTTCTGATCCAGGATTAATACCAAACTCCGCTTTTGGCGTAATCCCATGGGTCACCGCTTGCTCAACAATAGAAGCAGCTCGAGCCATATCTTCATAAGATGAATTCGTACAAGAACCTATCAGCCCCCATTCTACTTTTATGGGCCAACCATTCGCCGCTGCTTCTTCCTTCATTTTAGAGACCGGAGTACCTCTATCTGGAGTAAATGGCCCATTAATATGAGGTTCTAAATCGGACAAATTGATCTCAATCAATTGGTCAAAATACTGCTCTGGATTGGCATATACTTCTGGGTCAGCTGTCAAATAAGAAGCAACTGCATCAGCAGCCGCTACCACCTCTTGACGCCCAGTGGCTACTAAATACCTACGCATAGCATCATCATATCCAAATGTAGAGGTTGTCGCACCGATTTCTGCCCCCATATTACATATTGTTCCTTTTCCTGTACAAGACATAGCAATGGCTCCCTCTCCAAAATATTCTACGACAGCTCCTGTTCCTCCTTTTACCGTTAGAATATCTGCAACTTTCAAAATGACATCTTTGGGCGCAGTCCATCCTGATAACTTCCCTGTAAGTTTTACACCAATGAGCTTAGGAAACTTTAACTCCCAAGACATTCCAGACATTACATCTACAGCATCAGCTCCACCAACACCTATGGCTAACATTCCTAAACCACCGGCATTTACGGTATGTGAGTCGGTACCAATCATCATACCTCCAGGAAAAGCATAATTTTCTAAAACAATTTGATGGATAATTCCAGACCCTGGCTTCCAAAATCCAATGCCATATTTATTGGAAACTGATGATAAAAAATCAAATACTTCTTTGGATTGAGTATTAGCTACAGCCAAATCTGATTTAGCTCCGTTTTTGGCCAAAATCAAGTGATCACAATGAACCGTTGTTGGAACAGCTACCCTTTTTTTACCAGCATGCATGAATTGCAACAAAGCCATTTGTGCTGTAGCATCTTGACAAGCCACTCTATCTGGGGCAAAATCTACATAATCAGCTCCTCTATGATACACCTTTGTAGCTTTTCCATCCCAGAGATGACTATATAAAATCTTCTCTGTTAAAGTAAGAGGTCGACCAACAATTTCTCGTGCAGCATCAACACGTTCAGCCATGCTAGCGTACACTTTTTTAATCATTTCAATATCAAAAGCCATAAGATAAATTTGTTTTAGTTATTCATTTTGAACACCACAATTTACGACAAATAGAGCAGCTATTTAAAAAAAAGCCCGAGTTAATACACTCGGGCTTTACATTTTATAAATAATTTATGAGGAATTACAACACTAATTGTTTGTTTGATGGTGAAAACTTAGTCAAATTAATTCCATCAACAGCAGCAATGTACTCTTCGATAGTTGGAGTTCTACCAAGAACGGTGGATAAGACTACCACTGGTGTAGAAGAAAGCAAAGACTCTCCTTTTTTGGTTTCTGTATCTTCTACAACTCTTCCTTGGAAAAGACGCGTAGACGTAGCCATTACCGTATCTCCTTTCGAAGCTTTTTCTTGGTTACCCATACAAAGATTACAACCTGGACGCTCTAAGTACAACATATTTTCATATTCAGTGCGTGCAGCAGCTTTCGGCGCATTATCATCAAATTCAAAACCAGAGTATTTCTGTAATACTTCCCAGTCTCCTTCAGCTTTCAACTCATCAACAATATTATACGTTGGTGGCGCCACTACTAGAGGGGCTTTGAACTCTACTTTACCGTTTTGTGTTTCAATATTTTTAAGCATTTGTGCCAAAATTTTCATGTCTCCTTTGTGCACCATACATGAACCTACAAAACCAAGATCAACTTTTTTCTCTCCTCCATAAAAAGATAATGGTCTAATGGTATCGTGAGTGTATCGTTTAGACACATCGGCATTGTTCACATCTGGATCAGCAATCATTGGCTCAGCGATTAGATCTAAATCAATTTCAACTTCAGAGTAATACTTCGCATTTGCATCTGGAGTTAAAGCGGGTTTTTCGCCAGATTGAATTTCGTCAATTCTTTTGTTTGCTTTGTCAATTAATCCTTGTAGTACTTTGTTTTTATTATCCATTCCTTTATCAATCATGATTTGGATTCTACTTTTAGCAATTTCCAATGATTCGATTAAAGTATTGTCTTCAGAAATACAAATCGCAGCTTTGGCTTTCATTTCAGCCGACCAATCTGTAAAAGTAAAAGCTTGATCTGCAGTTAAAGTTCCTAAATGAACCTCAATAACTCTACCTTGGAAAACATTTTCACCAGCAAATTTTTTCAACATTTGCGCTTGTGTAGCATGAACAACATCACGGAAATCCATGTATTCTTTCATACTTCCTTTGAAAGTAACCTTCACTGATTCTGGAATAGGCATTGATGCTTCACCAGTCGCCAAAGCCAAAGCCACAGTTCCTGAGTCAGCTCCAAAAGCTACTCCTTTCGACATTCTTGTATGAGAGTCACCTCCAATGATAATTGCCCAATCATCGATTGTGATATCGTTAAGTACTTTATGAATAACATCCGTCATTGCATGATACTCCCCTTTTGGATCACGACCAGTAATTAAACCAAAGTCGTTCATGAATTTCATTAGTTTAGGAATATTTGCTTGCGCTTTTTTATCCCAAACCGAAGCTGTATGACAACCTGATTGGTATGCTCCGTCAACAATTGGAGAGATAACCGTTGCAGCCATTGACTCTAACTCTTGAGCAGTCATCAAACCTGTAGTATCTTGAGAACCTACAATGTTTACTGTTACACGAACATCAGAACCAGCATGCAACACTTTTTTAGAAATTGTCCCTACTGCATTTCTGTTGAAAATTTTCTCAACTGCTGTTAGACCTTGTCCATCAATAGAAATTTCTTTCGATGGAGCATACACCAAAGGAATATCAATTCCTAAAAGGTTTGCTGCAAACGTTTGGATTTTTTTACCAAATACAATTGCATATGAACCTCCAGCTTTGATAAATTCCATTTTTTGTGGCGTGAAAGCTTTTGAGATATCAATTAACTCTTGCTCGCCATTATATAATTTCTTTTTCTTGGTATTGATTGTAAGAACCGTACCAGTAGCCACAGAATAAGTCTCTTCTAATACTGGATCTCCATTTTCATTAAGCACTGGTTTACCCTCAGCATCTAGTTTTTTAACCCAGTTTTTAAGATCGATACCAATACCACCCGTAACATCTACAGTCGTTAGAAAAATTGGAGAAATTCCATTTGTTCCTCCCACAATTGGTGCAATATTTACAAATGGAATATAAGGGCTAGCTTGTTTTCCTGTCCAAAGTGCCACGTTATTTACACCAGACATTCTTGAAGATCCCACTCCCATAGTCCCTTTCTCTGCAATTAACATTACACTTTTATCTGGATGTTGTACTTGCAAAGCTTTAATTTCAGTTTGAGCCTGAAGAGAAATCATGCATTTTCCATGTAACTCTCGATCTGATCTTGAGTGTGCTTGATTTCCAGGAGACAATAAATCCGTAGAGATATCTCCTTCTCCAGCAATAAATGTCACAACTTTAATCTCTTCCGCTATTTCTGGAAGCTTTGTAAAGAACTCCGCTTGAGCATAACTTTCAAGAATTTCTTTAGCAATAGTATTTCCGTACTCATAGGCTACTTTTAAACGATTAGTATCGGCATCATAAAGGTACACTTGAGTTTTAAGTACATCAGCAGCATCTTTGGCAATAGCTACATCATTACCCAAAGCTAAGTCAAGTAACACTTCGATAGAAGGTCCTCCTTTCATGTGTGATAATAACTCTAAAGCAAAAGCTGGAGTAATTTCATTTACTACAGATTCTCCTAAAATAATCTCTTTTAAAAACTTTGCTTTGACACCAGCCGCACTAGTTGTACCTGGTAAAGTATTGTAAATAAAAAAGTGAAGAGAATCTGCTCGATATTGATTATCAATATCTTTAATTTGCGCAATGATTTCGCTCAACAACTCAGCAGTATCAATTGGCTTTGGATGTAATCCTTGGATTTTTCGTTCTTCGATCTCCTTGATGTAATCGTGATAAATGCTCATAATGTAGTATGTTAATGACCCTCTTTATTGATTATCTCAACACCAAAAGCCATAATAATTAAGTGTTTTATTTTTTTTGTACGCAAATTTAGGAATTAAAGCCGAGAATTAAAAAAATTTAATAGAAGTCCCCTTTTTTAAAATTATCATCGGCAAAAACAACACATTATCAACTTTTATTGAAAATATATCAATTTTTACAGCAAATTTTAATTATTCAATATTTTAAAAAGATTTTTTTATCAATATGAAAATCTGAGACAAAATAAAAAAAGGTTCTTTGTTGTATTTCAAACAAAGAACCTTTCTAAATAAGACAACTATAACGTTATAATAGCTTTTCTATGATCATTTCTTCAGAAACACCCTCAGCATCGGCTTTATAATTCTTGATAATTCTATGACGTAAAATTCCTGTAGCCACAGCCTTCACATCTTCTATGTCTGGAGAAAATTTTCCATGAAATGCGGCATTGGCTTTGGCAGCTATTATCAAGTTTTGCGAAGCCCTTGGCCCTGCTCCCCAATCTAAATAATTTTTAACGTAATCATTGGACAAAGCATTGTTAGGTCGGGTTTTACTCACCAATGTTACCGCATACTCAATGACATTATCTGCCACAGGTATGCGACGAATTAAATGCTGATATTCTATAATTTCTTCCGCAGAAAATAAAGGATTAATAACGAGCTTCACATCTGAAGTCGTATTTTTAACTACTTGTACCTCTTCGAGAAATGAGGGATAATCTAACTTTATAGCAAACATAAAACGATCCAACTGCGCCTCGGGCAAAGGATAGGTTCCTTCTTGCTCAATGGGGTTTTGAGTGGCCAAAACAAAATAAGGCAAATCTAATTTGTAGTTATGACCTGCAATCGTAACCGCTCGTTCTTGCATCGCTTCTAACAAAGCTGCTTGCGTTTTTGGTGGTGTTCTGTTGATCTCATCAGCCAAAATAATATTCGAAAAAATAGGCCCTTTAATAAACTTAAAGTGTCGATTTTCGTCTAATATTTCGCTACCTAAAATATCCGAAGGCATCAAATCTGGGGTAAATTGAATTCTTTTAAAATCCAAACCGAGGGCTTGCGCCAAAGTATTCACCATAAGTGTTTTGGCCAAACCTGGTACGCCAACAAGCAATGCATGGCCACCAGAGAATATAGAAAGTACAATTTGATCAATCACATCATCTTGACCCACAATAATTTTTGCAATCTCTGTTTTGAGTTGGTTTCGCTTTTGAACTAAAGCATGAATCGCATCAACATCTGACATATAAGTATGTTTTAATTAAAAAAGAGTTAGTTTATGAAATCATAAAACTAACTCTTTTTATTTATTTTATAAAAATTATTTTTTTAACCAGTTATTCGTAAAAGCACAGTCTCTGTACTCACCATTAATTTTGATGTAGGTTTCTTTGATTTTTTCTTCAAACCATTTCCCTACAGCTTTGATTTGTTTTTCTTTCAAAGCCAAATCTTTAATTTTAATATAGTCTTTAGAATAATCAGCTGTGTGCTCATCTATTCTATTGGTAACGGTTATGATTTTAAATGTTTTTTTCCCTTGATCTTCTTCCAGAAAAGGCTGAGAAATTTCTTGATCTTTAAGATTAGAAACCCTGCTGTACAAACTTGGATCCATTTTGGTCAATTCAAAACGAGTGTCTTGCGTTTTTGGATTAATCAAAGCACCTCCATTGGCTCTTGTTTCTTTTTCATCTGAAATTGTTCTTGCTGCTTCAGCAAAAGTAATGTCTTTGTCCATAATGCGCTTTCGCAATAAATCAATTTTCTCTTTCGCTTCTTTAATAGATGCTTCAGAAACCGTTGGGGTTAATAGAATATGACGTAACTCTAATTCTTGTCCTTTTATTTTTTCTACCAAAATTATATGAAATCCAAAAGTAGTTTCAAATGGCTCTGAAATTTCGCCTTCAGCCAACTTGAAAGCAACTTCTTTAAATTCCTTAACGAATGGTGTCTTCCTATTGATTTTATAAAACCCACCTGTTCTTCTTCCGTCTGGATCTTGCGTATACAATACTGCTTTTGTTGAAAAACTTGCACCAGCCTCTACCTCTTTTTTAAACCCTTTTAGACGGTCAATTACTTTTTGCTTGTCTTCTTGAGTAACTACTGGAGCAACAACGATTTGTGCTACTTCCATTTCAGCACCAAACGTAGGCAAATCAGCTTTTGGGATAGCTTTAAAGTAATTGCGAACTTCTTCTGGGGTGATTTCTACGCCATCAACAATTTTTTTACCCATTTCAGAGCTTAGTTTCTGCTCTTTCAAAACATCGAAAAAAGTAGATCTAAGTTCTTCTTCAGAGCTTTTTTTGTACATCTCTACCACTTTGTCCATTGAACCTAAATTTTCAACCATATAGTTCAATCGTTCTTCCATCATTCCTTTGATATCAGAGTCTGAAACTACAATACTATCTTGAATAGCTTGGTGAGCGTAGAGTTTGTCTTCTAATAACTTTCCAAGCATTTGACATCTTGAAACTCCACTAACAGAACCACCAGCTGCAGTGATCTCTAAAAATGATTTATCAATATCTGAATCTAATACAATATAATCTCCAACTGTTGCAATTACTCCATCTACTTTTTGGCGTTTAGTTGGATTTTCTTTTACTACCTCAGTTGCTTTTTCTTTTATCACTTCTTGCGCATTCATTGCAAAAGAGGCCATTAAAACGAAACAAATAGGAAGTACAAAATTGTATTTTAAAAACTTCATCGAAAAAAGGTTAAATTGTATGTTTAAATTATTTTTTAATATGCTGATTTCTTGCTATTGTTCTTTTTATGTTCTTAATAACAATTATATTTTATTTAATACAGCAAAATTTTCTACTAAGAAAAAGCATATAAATTGCTAACAAAAATAGCAATTCAAAGACATAATACAACTATAGCTACTACTATTAACAAAAAATTATTAACATGCGCTAATTGAAATGATTTAAAGGGAAACCAAAAGCGCAAAATGTTGCTCCCTAGCCCCGATAGCAGTGAAAATCCCCCGCTTTTTTTTGCGGGGATTGTAACGGATAGCGGGACGATGATTGCAAAAAAAACAAATTCTTTGCTGCTCCAAATACTCCTTTTACTTTGCATCCCTTTTATTTCAAAGAGATAAAAAACAGATTTGTACTTGCTTTTTTTTAATTCGTGTTTATAAATAGTACTTTTGCAAACTATTTAAAGCAAATATGAGTTTTTTACAAGAAATACAACGCAGAAGAACGTTTGGCATCATTTCGCATCCCGATGCTGGAAAAACTACACTTACCGAAAAATTATTGCTTTTTGGTGGTGCTATTCAAGAGGCTGGAGCCGTTAAAAACAACAAAATAAAAAAAGGGGCAACCAGTGACTTTATGGAGATTGAACGCCAAAGAGGAATCTCGGTTTCTACTTCGGTTTTGGCCTTTAACTACAAGGATAAAAAAATCAACATTCTAGATACTCCTGGACACAAGGATTTTGCCGAGGATACGTTCCGAACCTTAACGGCGGTGGATAGTGTCATTGTAGTGATTGACGTTGCGAAAGGAGTCGAGGAACAGACTGAAAAATTAGTGGCGGTTTGTAGAATGAGAAACATTCCAATGATTGTTTTTATCAACAAATTAGACCGTGAAGGTAAAGACGCCTTTGATTTGATGGATGAAGTGGAACAAAAACTTGGGCTTACTGTAACTCCTTTGAGTTTCCCGATAGGCATGGGGTATGATTTTCAAGGAATCTACAACTTATGGGAACAAAATATTAATCTTTTTAGCGGTGATAGCCGAAAAAATATAGAAGAAACAATTGCATTCTCTGATGTACAAAGCCCAGAATTAGAAAAAATTATTGGAGAAAAACCAGCTACTAAACTTCGTGAAGAATTAGAATTGATTGATGAAGTCTACCCTAAATTTGAGCGTCAAGACTATTTAGACGGAAAAATTCAGCCTGTATTTTTTGGTTCAGCTTTGAATAATTTTGGAGTTAGAGAATTACTAGATTGCTTCGTAAGCATAGCCCCTTCTCCAAGAGCAAAAGAATCAGAAACAAGACTTGTAGATCCGAAAGAAGAGAAAATGTCTGGTTTTGTGTTTAAAATTCATGCCAATATGGATCCAAAACACAGGGATCGTTTAGCTTTTATAAAAATTGTGTCTGGAACTTTTGAAAGAAACAAACCTTATTACCATGTTCGCCAAAAGAAAAATCTAAAGTTCTCTAGCCCAAATGCTTTTTTTGCGGAGAAAAAAGAAATCGTTGATATTTCTTATCCTGGTGATATTGTGGGATTACATGACACAGGAAATTTCAAAATTGGCGATACGCTGACCGAAGGTGAAATTATGAGCTTCAAAGGAATTCCGAGTTTCTCACCAGAACACTTTAGATACATTAATAATGCCGATCCATTAAAAGCAAAGCAATTAGACAAAGGTGTTGATCAATTAATGGATGAAGGTGTTGCGCAGTTGTTCACACTCGAAATGAATAATCGTAAAGTAATTGGAACAGTTGGTGCGCTACAATATGAAGTAATTCAGTATCGTTTGGAGCATGAATATGGTGCAAAATGTACTTATGAAAATTTCCCTGTTCATAAAGCTTGTTGGGTAAAACCAGACGATGCTAAAAACGAAGAATTCAAAGAATTTAAACGTATCAAACAGAAATTTTTGGCCAAAGACAAATACAACCAACTAGTATTTCTTGCGGATTCTGACTTTACTATTCAAATGACACAAAGCAAATTCCCAAGTGTTAAATTATTTTTCACTTCCGAGTTTGATTAATACCAGAAAGCCAACTCTAAAAAGTTGGCTTTTGTTTTACTTATAATTATATAAAAAAAAAGACTTCTTAACGAAGTCTTTTTGTATTTAAGCTTGTCCTGTTGGACCAAAATTCAAGGGAATTGGTGCTTGCTCTGTATCTTTAATTTCACCGTGAGCTAACTCAAAACGATGCACATTATCAGCCAAGGCTTTGATTAATCGTTTCGCGTGTTGTGGCGTCAATACAATTCTGGACTTTACTTTTGCTTTTGGCAAACCAGGCATAATACTCACAAAATCCAAAACAAACTCCGAAGAGGAATGATTGATAATCGCTAGGTTAGAATAAACTCCCTCAGCAATACTCTCGTCTAATTCAATATTAATTTGTTCTTGTTGATCTTTCATAGTAAAAAGTTAAAGATTCAAAGAGGTAGTGATTTAAAAAACTCAAAGACGATCGAAATCGTCTTTGAATATATAATCTTACATCTCTAAATACATTAGTAAATGTACTCTTCTTTGTTAGCCATCATATCATTGTAGTCTTCTTTAGAACCTACAATGGTATTATCATACTCTCTCATACCCGTACCTGCAGGAATTCTATGACCTACAATTACGTTTTCTTTCAAGCCTTCTAACAAGTCAACCTTACCTGCTACAGCAGCTTCGTTTAACACTTTAGTTGTTTCTTGGAAAGAAGCAGCAGAGATAAATGATTTCGTTTGTAACGATGCTCTTGTAATACCTTGTAATATTGGAGTAGCAGTTGCTGTAATAACATCACGAGCTACTACCAAGTTTTTATCTGTACGTTTCAATAAAGAGTTTTCATCACGCAACTCACGTGGAGTAACGATTTGACCTGGTTTCAACACTGCAGAATCACCTGCATCTTCCACCACTTTCATTCCGTAAAGATTATCGTTTTGAACGATAAAATCTTTGGTGTGGATCAATTGATCTTCTAAGAATAAAGTATCTCCTGGATCTTGAACTCTTACTTTACGCATCATTTGACGGATTACAACCTCAAAGTGTTTGTCATTGATTTTTACCCCTTGTAAACGGTAAACCTCTTGAATTTCATTCACTAAGTATTGTTGTACCGCTGCTGGTCCTTGGATTCTCAAAATATCGTCTGGAGTAATTGCACCATCAGACAATGGTACTCCAGCTCTTACGAAGTCATTTTCTTGAACTAGAATCTGGCTTGATAATTTCACCAAGTATTTTCTAACATCACCAAATTTAGACTCGATGATAATTTCGCGATTACCTCTTTTGATTTTTCCAAAAGAAACTACCCCGTCAATTTCAGAAACTACAGCTGGATTAGATGGATTACGAGCTTCTAACAACTCTGTAATTCTTGGTAAACCTCCTGTGATATCGCCTGATTTTGAAGAACGACGTGGGATTTTTACCAATACTTTACCTGCTTTAATTTTCTCACCATTCTCTACCATCAAGTGAGCCCCTACTGGTAAGTTGTAAGAACGGATTAATTCACCATCTTTACCGTAAACCAATAATGTTGGGATTAATTTTTTGTTTCTTGATTCAGAAATTACTTTTTCTTGGAAACCAGTTTGTTCGTCGATTTCAACCATGAACGATTGTCCTTGCTCTAAATCTTCGTATTCAATTTTACCAGTAAACTCAGAGACAATTACCCCGTTATATGGATCCCATTTACAGATAACCTCTCCTTTTGAAACAGATTGTCCATCTGTAACATAGATACTAGAACCGTAAGGAATATTGTTTGTACTTAATAAAATACCTGTTTTCTCGTCAATTAATTTCAATTCAGTAGAACGAGACACTACGATATCAACAGAATTTCCTTCGCTATCTTCGCCTTTAACTGTTTTTAAATCTTCGATTTCTAATTTACCTGCAAAACGAGCAATAATACTAGAATCTTCTGAGATACCTCCAGCAACCCCTCCAACGTGGAATGTACGTAACGTTAACTGTGTACCTGGTTCACCAATAGACTGTGCAGCAATAACTCCAACCGCTTCTCCTTTTTGTGTCATCTTACCAGTAGCTAAATTTCTACCGTAACATTTTGCACAAATTCCTTTTAATGCTTCACAAGTTAATGGAGAACGAACTTCTACTTTTTCTACTGGAGAAGCTTCGATTGCTTTAACAATAGATTCAGTAATTTGTTGTCCTGCATGAACTAAAATATCAGTAGTCAAAGGATTAATTACATCTTGCAATGCAACACGTCCTAAGATTCTTTCTCCTAAAGATTCAACGATCTCCTCATTTTTCTTCAATGCAGAAACTTCAACACCTCTTAATGTACCACAATCGTCGATATTAACAATAACGTCTTGTGAAACGTCATGTAATCTACGAGTTAAGTATCCAGCATCCGCTGTTTTCAACGCCGTATCCGCAAGACCTTTACGAGCACCGTGCGTAGAGATAAAGTATTCTAAAATTGATAGACCTTCTTTAAAGTTTGAAAGGATCGGGTTTTCGATAATTTCACCACCACCAGCAGTAGATTTTTTAGGCTTAGCCATCAAACCACGCATACCAGTTAACTGACGAATTTGTTCTTTAGATCCCCTCGCCCCAGAATCAAGCATCATATAAACCGAGTTGAATCCTTGTTGGTCTTCTCTAATATTCTTCATTGCTAACTCTGTCAATTGAGCATTGGCAGAAGTCCATACGTCAATAACTTGGTTGTAACGCTCGTTATTAGTAATAAGACCCATGTTATAGTTAGCAGAAATTCCTTCTACTTGCTCTCTTGCATCAGCAATTAATTTTGTTTTTTGTTCTGGAATTCTAATATCACCTAAAGAGAAAGATAACCCTCCTTTAAAAGCGAACTTATAACCCATATTTTTCATATTATCTAAGAAGGCAGCTGTAGTAGGTACATCAGTCGAACTTAATACGTGACCGATAATATCTCTTAAGTTTTTCTTGGTTAATACATCATTGATATATCCTGCAGCTTCTGGTACAACTTCATTAAATAATACACGTCCAGCAGTTGTTTGAATAATTTTGTATACTAACTCTCCATCTTCATTAAAGTCTTTTGCTCTAATTTTCACACGAGCATTCAACTCTAATCTTCCTTCGTTCAAAGCGATATTTACCTCTTCTGCAGAATAGAAAGTTAATCCTTCACCAAGAATAGTTAATTCAGGTGTAGTTAAACGTTCTTTGGTCATATAATATAGACCCAAAACCATGTCCTGAGAAGGTACTGTAATTGGAGCACCATTTGCAGGGTTCAAGATATTGTGAGAAGCTAACATCAATAATTGTGCTTCCAAAATTGCCTCAGGCCCTAATGGCAAGTGAACTGCCATCTGATCCCCATCAAAATCCGCGTTGAACGCCGTACAAACTAATGGGTGCAATTGAATTGCTTTACCTTCAATTAATTTTGGTTGGAATGCTTGAATACCTAAACGGTGCAAAGTAGGAGCACGGTTAAGCAATACTGGATGTCCTTTGATTACATTCTCAAGAATATCCCATACAACAGGCTCTTTTTTGTCAATTATTTTTTTAGCAGATTTAACTGTTTTTACAATACCTCTTTCGATTAACTTACGAATTACAAAAGGTTTGTATAATTCAGCTGCCATATCTTTTGGCAAACCACACTCAAACAATTTCATTTCTGGCCCAACAACAATTACCGAACGAGCAGAATAATCCACACGTTTTCCTAATAAGTTTTGACGGAAACGACCTTGTTTACCTTTCAATGAATCAGAAAGTGACTTCAATGGACGGTTAGATTCTGTCTTAACAGCAGAAGCTTTACGAGTGTTGTCAAACAATGAATCTACAGATTCTTGCAACATACGCTTTTCATTTCTCAAGATAACTTCAGGAGCTTTAATCTCCATTAATCTTTTCAAACGGTTATTACGTATAATTACACGACGGTATAAATCATTCAAATCTGAAGTAGCAAAACGACCTCCATCAAGTGGCACTAAAGGACGTAATTCTGGTGGAATAACAGGAATCACTTTCATAATCATCCATTCAGGACGATTCTCTCGATTTAAGTTAGACTCACGGAAAGATTCAACAACTTGAAGACGTTTTAATGCTTCAGTTTTTCTTTGTTTAGAAGTTTCATTATTGGCACTATGACGTAAACTATAAGAAAGCTCATCTAAATCGATACGCGCTAATAAATCCATAATACATTCTGCACCCATTTTGGCAACAAATTTATTAGGATCAAAATCATCTAAATATTGATTATCTGCTGGCAAAGTATCCAAAATATTCAAATACTCTTCCTCAGTTAAGAAATCTAAACGTTGTAAAGATTCTCCATCAGTATTTTTTGCAATACCAGCTTGAATTACTACATATCTTTCGTAGTAAATAATCATGTCTAACTTCTTAGATGGTAATCCTAAAATATAACCAATTTTATTTGGCAAAGAACGGAAATACCAGATATGAGCGATTGGCACCACCAAATTGATGTGACCCACTCTATCTCTTCTTACTTTCTTTTCAGTAACTTCTACACCACAACGGTCGCAGATAATTCCCTTGTAACGAATTCTTTTGTACTTACCACAGGCACATTCAAAATCCTTAACAGGACCGAAAATTCTTTCACAAAAAAGCCCATCACGTT
Source organism: Flavobacterium polysaccharolyticum (assembly GCF_038739875.1). Classification (NCBI taxonomy): domain Bacteria; kingdom Pseudomonadati; phylum Bacteroidota; class Flavobacteriia; order Flavobacteriales; family Flavobacteriaceae; genus Flavobacterium; species Flavobacterium polysaccharolyticum. Next base: position 75,358 of record NZ_JBCGDP010000017.1, on the reverse strand, counting down.
CCGGCTTGTGTGTTCTGTAGTTGATAGTCTCAGGCTTTAACACCTCACCTCTTGACTCTTTCAAGATAGATTCTGGAGAAGCTAATCCTATCGAAATTTTATTGAATCTTTTTACAGGATTCTTATCTTTATTGTTGTTTCTATTATTCATCATAGTTTTTACTATTGATTTATTTGCAATTAAAAATTGATTTTAGATTTATGAATTAAAGACAAAATAGTAGTTACTATATCATCAAAATTCATTAAGCTCTATTACCACGAATTACTTCTCTAAACTTCTCTCTGAAGTGCTAATTATACTTTTCATTAAAAACATAAAAAATCGGAACGGTTTACGGGTATAAATCCTAAAAACTTCTATAAATGGGTAATCAGTCCCATATTTACGGGACTGACTACAAAACTTTTTGTTATTCTTCTAAACGAATATCAAGACCTAGACCTTTCAATTCGTGCATCAATACATTGAATGATTCAGGTAATCCTGGTTCTGGCATAGATTCTCCCTTAACGATTGCTTCGTAAGTTTTAGCTCTACCAATAACATCATCCGATTTTACAGTTAAGATTTCACGTAATGTACTTGATGCACCATAAGCCTCAAGTGCCCATACCTCCATCTCTCCAAAACGCTGACCTCCAAATTGAGCTTTACCTCCAAGTGGTTGTTGAGTAATCAACGAGTACGGACCAATAGAACGAGCGTGCATCTTATCATCTACCATGTGACCTAATTTCAACATATAAATCACACCAACTGTAGCTGCTTGATGGAAACGTTCTCCAGTACCACCATCATAAAGGTGTGTATGTCCAAAACGTGGCACACCAGCTTCGTCTGTTAAAGCATTGATTTGTTCAAGAGAAGCACCGTCAAAAATTGGAGTAGCAAACTTTCTACCCAAATTCATTCCTGCCCATCCTAAAACTGTTTCATAGATTTGCCCAATGTTCATACGTGAAGGTACACCAAGTGGGTTCAACACAATATCAACAGGAGTTCCATCTTCTAAGAAAGGCATGTCTTCATGACGAACAATACGAGCAACAATACCTTTGTTACCGTGACGTCCCGCCATCTTATCCCCAACTTTCAATTTACGTTTCTTAGCAATATAAACTTTAGCTAATTTCAAAATTCCAGATGGTAATTCATCACCAACAGTAATAGTGAATTTCTCTCTACGTAATGCTCCTTGTAAATCGTTCAATTTAATTTTATAGTTATGAATTAAATCATTAACCATTTTGTTAGTCACATCATCAGCAACCCATTGACCTTTACTTAAGTGAGCAAAATCTTCAACAGCATAAAGCATTTTTTGAGTATATTTCTTACCTTTTGGCAATACTTCTTCACCCAAATCATTCATTACACCTTGAGAAGTTTTTCCGTTAACGATAAGGAAAAGTTTTTCAATCAATCTGTCTTTTAATTCAACAAATTTAACTTCAAACTCCATTTCTAAAGCGCCTAAAGCATCTTTATCCTGAGTACGTTTACGTTTATCTTTTACTGCTCTTGCAAATAATTTTTTATCTAAAACTACACCGTGTAATGAAGGAGAAGCTTTTAATGAAGCATCTTTTACATCACCAGCTTTATCACCAAAGATAGCACGTAGTAATTTTTCTTCTGGTGTTGGATCAGATTCTCCTTTTGGAGTAATTTTTCCAATCAAAATATCACCAGGTTTTACCTCTGCACCAATTCTGATCATACCATTTTCATCCAAATCTTTGGTAGCTTCTTCAGAAACGTTAGGAATATCATTAGTTAACTCTTCGTTACCTAATTTGGTATCTCTAACTTCTAAAGAATAATCATCGATATGGATAGAAGTAAATATATCATCGCGAACTACTTTCTCAGAAATCACAATCGCATCCTCGAAGTTATAACCTTTCCATGGCATAAATGCTACTTTAAGGTTTCTTCCTAATGCTAATTCTCCATTTTGAGTAGCATATCCTTCTGACAAAACTTGACCTAGAACAACTCTATCACCCTTTCTTACGATAGGTTTTAGGTTAATACTTGTTCCTTGGTTCGTTTTCCTAAACTTAATCAAGTTATACGTTTTTTCATCTGCTTCAAAACTTACCATTCTTTCTTCTTCAGAACGATCGTATTTGATAGTAATAATGTTAGCATCAACGTATTCAACAACTCCATCTCCTTCAGCATTAATCAATACTCTGGAATCTGAAGCTACTTGACGCTCTAAACCAGTTCCTACAATTGGGGCTTCTGGACGAATTAAAGGTACCGCTTGACGCATCATGTTAGATCCCATCAACGCACGGTTCGCATCATCATGCTCCAAGAAAGGAATCAATGATGCAGAAATAGATGCAATTTGATTTGGAGCAACGTCAGCATAATCTACTTGACTTGGCTCAATTACAGGAAAATCACCTTCTTGTCTTGCAATTACATTATCAGCAGTAATTTTTCCTGTCGCATCCATTTCAATGTTTGCTTGAGAAATCATCATACCTTCTTCTTCTTCTGCACTTAAGTAAACAGGAGTTGATTCTAAATCAACTACACCATTTGAAACTTTACGGTAAGGAGTCTCAATGAATCCCATTCCATTTACTTTAGCATATACACCAAGAGATGAAATCAAACCAATGTTTGGTCCCTCAGGAGTTTCAATAGGACATAAACGACCATAGTGCGTATAGTGAACGTCACGAACCTCAAAACCTGCTCTTTCACGAGAAAGTCCACCTGGTCCTAGTGCAGATAATCTTCTTTTGTGCGTAATCTCAGCTAATGGATTCGTTTGATCCATAAATTGAGATAACTGATTTGTTCCAAAGAAAGAGTTGATAACAGAAGATAATGTTTTAGCATTAATCAAATCTATTGGTGTAAACACCTCGTTATCTCTAACGTTCATACGCTCTCTAATGGTTCTAGCCATACGCGCTAAACCAACACCGAATTGTTGTGACAATTGTTCACCAACTGTTCTAACACGACGGTTTGATAAGTGATCAATATCATCAATCTCAGCTTTTGAATTGATCAATTCAATCAAATATTTAACGATAGTTATGATATCTTCCTTAGTAAGCACTTGCTTTTCCATCGGAGTATCTAAACCTAATTTTTTATTAATTCTATAACGACCTACTTCACCTAAGTTATAACGTTGGTCAGAGAAAAATAATTTATCTATAATGCCACGAGCAGTTTCTTCATCAGGCGGTTCTGCGTTACGCAATTGTCTGTAGATATGCTCAACAGCTTCCTTTTCAGAGTTTGTTGGATCTTTTTGTAATGTATTGTGGATGATAGAATAATCAACTAAATTATTATCTTCCTTATGCAACAAAATAGATTTAACGTTAGAATCAATGATTTCTTCAACATTATCTTTGTCGATAATTGTATCTCTATCAAGAATAATTTCGTTACGCTCGATAGATACAACTTCGCCAGTATCCTCATCAACGAAATCTTCATGCCAAGTGTTCAAAACACGAGCAGCTAATTTTCTACCTATATATTTTTTCAACCCTGTTTTAGAAACTTTAATTTCTTCGGCTAGATCAAAAATTTCAAGAATATCTTTGTCTCTTTCAAAACCAATAGCACGGAACAAAGTAGTAACAGGTAATTTTTTCTTTCTATCGATATAAGCATACATTACACTATTAATATCAGTAGAAAATTCAATCCAAGAGCCTTTAAATGGGATAACTCTTGCAGAATATAATTTAGTTCCATTTGCATGGAATGATTGTCCAAAGAACACACCTGGAGAACGGTGCAATTGAGACACAACAACACGTTCAGCGCCATTGATCACAAAAGTACCACTTGGTGTCATATAAGGAATTGTACCAAGATATACATCTTGAACAATAGTTTCAAAATCTTCGTGTTCTGGATCTGTACAGTAAAGTTTAAGTCTAGCTTTCAAAGGAACACTATACGTCAAACCTCTTTCTATACATTCTTGAATGGTGTAACGTGGTGGATCTACGAAATAATCAAGGAATTCCAATACAAAGTTATTTCTTGTATCTGTAATAGGAAAGTTTTCCATGAAGGTATTATACAATCCTTCGTCGCCTCTTTCGTCTGATTTCGTTTCTAATTGAAAAAAATCTTTAAATGACTTCACCTGAACATCAAGAAAATCTGGATAATCAGGAATATTTTTTGTAGAGGCAAAATTCAATCTTTCAGTCTGATTTGTTAGCATCAATGGACAAAATTTTGATTAAAAAAAGTAGTTTTTGTGTTTAAAACACTGTTTAATTTATAAAACAATCTATACTTTCTTTTTTAGAATCAATACATCTTGAGAAATTAATAAAGATTACTCTTTAGCTAATTTATTTTCTTCGTAATGATTAAAAATTCTAAGGTATTTTAAACTATTTTATAATAAAACTTAATAAATTTTATTATACGAAAAATGGTTTAGGTCTTTGAGTGATTAAACCCAAGACCTAAACCTAATTTTAAACTATGTTGAAATTATTTTAACTCAACAACAGCTCCAGCCTCTTCTAATGATTTTTTAAGACCTTCAGCCTCTTCTTTAGAAACACCTTCTTTTACGTTGCTAGGAGCACTATCAACTACATCTTTAGCTTCTTTCAAACCTAAACCTGTAAGTTCTTTTACTAATTTCACAACAGCTAATTTAGATGCACCTGCATCTTTCAATACAACTGTAAATTCTGTTTGAGCCTCTTCAGCAGCACCTTCACCACCACCAGCAGCAACTACTACAGCTGCAGCAGCTGGTTCGATACCGTACTCATCTTTCAATATTGTTGCTAATTCGTTAACTTCTTTTACAGTTAAATTAACTAATTGCTCTGCGAATTGTTTCAAATCTGCCATTTTTTCTATCGTTTTAAAATGATTTGTAAAAATATAATTTATTTATTGTGCGCTAATTCAAGCAACAAGGAACTACTCCTTGCTTGGTTATATTAAGCTTCAGTCTCTTCGCTGTTAGCGAATTGATTTTGTAAAGCCGAAATAACTCTTTGAGCTGGAGATTGTAACAATCCAATGATTTCTCCGATAAGCTCTTCTTTAGATTTAATTGTAGCTAATGCATCTAATTGATCATCACCAATGTAAATTTCAGAATTGATGTAAGCACCTTTCAAAATAGGCTTAGCAGCTTTTTTTCTAAAATCTTTGATAATTTTTCCAGGAGCATTAGCAATATCTGCAATAAAAATAGCACTATTACCAGTCAATACTGATGGTAAATCACCATAATCATTATCAGAAGCTTCCATTGCTTTTGCAAGCAAAGTATTTTTAACTACCTCTAATTTAATACCTGCTTTAAAACAAGCTCTTCTCAAGTTTGAAGTTGTTTCTGCGTCTAACCCAGAAATATCAGATACATATACAATGTTTGTACCAGCTAACTGTGCAGTTAAATCTTCAATCGCGATTGATTTTTCTTCTCTAGTCATACTAAAAATTATTAACTACCAATTATACTGCTTTTGGGTCTAATGCAATAGCAGGACTCATAGTGCTTGTAAGGTGAATACCTTTAATATAGGTTCCTTTAGCAGCAGTTGGTTTAAGTTTGATTAATGTTTGAATAATTTCATGTGCATTGTCATAAATTTGCTCAGCTCCGAAAGAAACTTTACCAATTCCTGCATGTACAATACCAGTTTTATCAACTTTGAAATCGATTTTACCAGCTTTTACCTCTGCAACAGCTTTTGCAACATCCATAGTTACAGTACCTGTTTTAGGGTTTGGCATTAAACCTCTAGGACCTAAAATACGACCTAATGGACCTAATTTACCCATAACAGCTGGCATAGTGATGATAACATCAACATCTGTCCAACCATCTTTTATTTTTTGTAAATAATCATCAAGACCCACATAATCAGCTCCAGCTGCAGTAGCTTCAGCTTCTTTATCTGGAGTAACTAATGCTAATACTTTTACATCTTTACCAGTTCCATGAGGCAATGTTACCACACCTCTCACCATTTGATTCGCTTTTCTTGGATCTACACCCAAACGAACTGCGATATCAACAGACTCATCAAATTTTGCAGAAGCAACCTCTTTAATTAATGCAGCAGCATCTTTCAAAGAGTATAATTTGTTCTTTTCAATTTTTGAAGCAGCCTCTTTTTGCTTTTTTGTCAATTTTGCCATGTTTTCTCTTAATTAAAAAGGAGAATCTCCTGATACAGTTATACCCATAGATCTAGCTGTTCCAGCAACCATACTCATAGCAGACTCAATAGTGAATGCATTTAAGTCTGGCATTTTGTCTTCAGCAATAGTTCTAATTTGTTCCCAAGTAACGCTAGCTACTTTTTTACGATTAGGCTCACCTGAACCAGATTTTAGCTTTGCAGCTTCCATTAACTGAACTGCTGCAGGAGGAGTCTTAACAACAAAATCGAATGATTTGTCTTTATACACAGTAATTTGTACTGGGCATATTTTGCCAGGTTTATCTTGAGTTCTAGCATTAAATTGCTTACAAAACTCCATGATGTTAACCCCAGCAGCTCCTAAAGCAGGTCCAACCGGTGGCGACGGATTCGCAGCACCTCCCTTAACTTGTAGTTTAACTACCTTACTAATTTCTTTAGCCATTTTTTAAAAAATTTAACACGACAATCATTGGAAGCGATTGTGTGATTATTTATAGTGTAACAAAATTATACTTTTTCAACTTGCATAAAACTTAACTCTAATGGTGTTTTTCTTCCGAATATCTTAACCATAACTTCAAGTTTACGCTTCTCTTCATTGATTTTTTCAACAGTTCCATTAAAACCATTAAAAGGCCCATCAATAACCTTAATTGTTTCTCCAACATTAAAGGGAATAGAACGAGTGTCTGTATTAACAGTCAATTCATCTACTTTTCCTAACATACGGTTAACTTCAGCCATTCTTAAAGGAACAGGTTCACCACCTTTTGTTTCCCCTAAAAAACCAATAACACTAGTAATAGACTTAATAATATGAGGTATCTCACCAACCAAGTTAGCCTCTATCATTACATATCCTGGAAAATAAACTTTGTCTTTTGCAATTTTTTTTCCTTCTTTAACAGTAACTACTTTTTCCGTAGGTACCAATACTTGAGATACATAATCCTCCATCCCTAGCCTAGCGATTTCAGTCTCGATATATGCTTTTACTTTATTTTCTTGCCCGCTTACTGCACGAACGACATACCACTTTTTCAAATTATTTTCAGTCATCCCCAGAAATTTACGCTTTCAACCAGTTAAAAAATCCTTCTAATGCTTTTGCAAACATTTCATCTACTCCCCAAGTCGCCAAAGCGAATAGTACTGAAAAAACAGCAACAACAATTGTTAGACGTTGAACCTCAGCCCAAGCTGGCCAAGTAACATTTGACTTTAATTCTTCAAATGCCTCTGAAATGTAATTAACAACTTTTGCCATAATTTAAACTCTGTGTTATATATTGCACGGGCGGAGGGATTCGAACCCCCATCAACGGTTTTGGAGACCGCTATTCTACCCTTGAACTACGTCCGTATAAAGCCAGTAACTAAAGCGTTACTGGCTTAGTTTATTTGTTTTAGTTAAAAACTAAAGGATTTCAGTAACTTGACCTGCACCTACAGTTCTACCACCTTCACGGATAGCAAAACGTAAACCTACGTTTAATGCAATCTCGCTTAACAATTTAACTTCAATAGTTAAGTTATCTCCAGGCATAACCATCTCTACACCAGCTGGTAAAGAAATAATACCAGTTACGTCAGTTGTACGTACGTAGAATTGTGGACGGTAGTTATTGTGGAATGGAGTGTGACGTCCACCTTCTTCTTTTTTCAAGATATACACCTCAGCTTTGAAGTGATCGTGAGGTTTAACAGAACCTGGTTTACAGATTACCATTCCTCTTTTGATATCTTCTTTTTGAATACCTCTCAACAAGATACCAACGTTATCTCCAGCTTCACCTCTATCAAGGATTTTACGGAACATCTCAACTCCAGTGATTGTAGAAGTCAATTTTTCAGCTCCCATACCAATGATTTCAACTGGATCTCCAGTGTTAGCAACACCAGTTTCGATACGACCTGTAGCTACAGTTCCACGACCAGTGATTGAGAATACGTCTTCAACAGGCATCAAGAAAGGTTTTGCAACATCTCTTTCTGGCTCTTCGATCCAAGCATCAACAGCTTCCATCAATTCAATGATTTTAGGAACCCAAGCAGGATCATTGTTCAATCCACCTAAAGCAGAACCTTGAACAACTGGACCATTATCTCCATCATATTCGTAGAAAGATAATAAGTCTCTGATTTCCATCTCAACTAACTCTAACAACTCAGCATCATCAACCATATCCACTTTGTTCATGAATACAACGATTCTTGGAATACCTACTTGACGACCTAATAGGATGTGCTCACGAGTTTGTGGCATTGGTCCATCAGTAGCCGCAACAACAAGAATAGCACCGTCCATTTGAGCAGCACCAGTAACCATGTTCTTAACGTAATCCGCGTGACCTGGACAGTCAACGTGAGCGTAGTGACGGTTAGAAGTTTCATACTCTACGTGAGAAGTATTAATTGTAATACCTCTTTCTTTTTCTTCTGGAGCATTATCAATTTGATCAAATGATTTTGCTTGACAGTAACCTGCATCAGACAATACTTTTGTAATTGCCGCAGTTAATGTAGTTTTTCCGTGATCCACGTGCCCAATTGTACCAATGTTCAAATGGGGCTTGTTACGGGTAAAATTTTCCTTTGCCATTTTACTTAATTTTTAATCTTAGTTATATATTTATTTCAATTTCCTACTTACTTGAGCCAACTACGGGAATTGAACCCGTGACCTCTTCCTTACCAAGGAAGCACTCTACCCCTGAGCTAAGTCGGCAGAATCCTTGATTAATAAACGCAGAACATACTACCTACTACTTATAATCTTTTATTCTAAATTTTGTGGGGAGAGCAGGATTCGAACCTGCGAAGTTTTCACAGCAGATTTACAGTCTGCCCTCGTTGGCCGCTTGAGTATCTCCCCTTAATTACCATAACCTTAAAGAACATGTTCAAAACAGAGCTTGAACTTAAAAGAGCCGGTGGAGGGACTCGAACCCACGACCTGCTGATTACAAATCAGCTGCTCTAGCCGACTGAGCTACACTGGCAATTATCAATAAAAAAGTCCGCTATTTCTAACGGACTGCAAATGTATAGATTTTATCTCTTAATCAAAACATTTTTTGAAAAAAAATTGAATTAAATATGAGATCTTATTTTTTCTTTTCTTTTAACCAACAAACGCTCTAGAGATTCAGCAGACAAATCAACCGCTTCCTCAAAAGTTTTGCATTGTTTTTTTACCAAAAAATCATCACCAGGAACATTAATTTTGACCTCAACTATTTTATTTTCCTTATCACTCGTCTTTTCAACCTTCATAAAAACATCCGAAGACACTACCTTATCATAGTATTTTTCTAACTTATCCATTCGAACTTGAACAAAATCTACGAGCTTTCTGTCAACAGTAAAGTTAACTGCGTGAACATTTACCTTCATAATCATTAATTTTTGTGGTTAAACATGAAATCAGAATTATCTCAGACTTCTTGGATGAGCATCTTTGTACACTTTTTTTAACTCTGACAAACTACTATTAGTATACACTTGAGTAGACGCTAAACTTGAATGCCCCAATAATTCCTTTATTGAATTTAAATCTGCCCCGTTATTTAGCATATGAGTCGCAAAAGTATGCCTTAAGACATGAGGACTTTTTTTTACCTTTTCAGAGACATTACTAAAGTACAAATTAATTGTTCGATAGACAAAAGATTGACTTAATTTTAACCCTTTTGAAGTAACAAAAAAATATTCAAAGTCAACCAGATCTTCCAAATTTGATCGCTCCTTTAGATACATCTCGATACGACCTACCAACATCAACAACATTGGAACAATCCTTTCTTTATTCCGCTTACCAAGCACTTTTATAGAAGCAGCACTAACATTTACATCCTTATGCCTTAAATTAATGATTTCCGCCCTACGCATTCCCGTAGCATAAAACATTTCAATCAGCAACCTATCCCTTAAAGAATCAAAATCAGCATCATCATAAAAAAAACCATCAAGACTATTCATCTCTTTTTCAGAAAAAGGAATTTGTATATTTTTAGAAGTTTTTAAAGCTCGATGCTTAAGCAATGGACTAGCAGAAATCTGTTTTGTCTTCATTAAAAATTTATAAAAAGCCTTCAAGGAAGCAATTTTCCTGTTCACAGAGACATTATTCAATCCCGAATCAACCAAAAAAACCACCCAAGCACGAATATGAACATAAGCAACCTGCTCGAGAACAACCCCAAAAGAAGCCTCATTTAAAAAAAACTCAAAAGCATCCACATCATCACAGTACGCTTTTTGCGTATGCAATGAATAATTCTTCTCTAGAACTAAATAATCCCTAAAAGCTACTTTAATAGAAGTCATAAAAAAAACCGTTAGGATCAAAGTTATAAAACTTTAATCACTAACGGTAATAAATTTTGAAAACAAAAATTTAGATATTCTCTAAACTATCTTTCATATTTTGAATGTAAGCCGCTTTTTGAAACTTCATTCTATTGATAACTGACGGCTTAATAAAAGCAGTACGCGCTCTTAATTGACGAACAGTTCCAGTTTTATCAAATTTTCTTTTGTAGCGCTTTAATGCTCTATCGATATTTTCTCCGTCTTTAATTGGTATAATTAACATAATTTTATCACCCCCTTTCGTTAAGTGCGCAAAAGTAGTAAAGTTTTATCAATTAGCAATCAAAAAATGATAATTATTTTACTGCGGGTTTATAATTTTGTTTATCAATAATCATTTTTGACAATATCTCTTTCAAAATTTCAGAAGTACCTCCTCCTATCGGCCCTAAACGACTATCCCTAAACAATCTTGCAAGTGGATACTCCTCCATATAACCATAACCTCCTAACATTTGAAGACAGCTATAAATAGTTTCATCAGCCACTTTTGTTGATTTCAATTTAGCCATCGTCGCTTCTTTGACTACATATTCACCTTTATCTAAGCGTGCAACAGCAGCATAATTGAAGATTTTACAATGCTCTACTTCAGTCGCATGCTCAACAAGAGTGTGACGTAAAGCTTGAAACTTATTTATTGTTGTTCCAAATGCTTCACGACTGGACATATAATCAATGGTATAATCCAAAGCGAATTCTGCTCTTGCGTGCGCATTAATTGCCATAATCAAACGTTCCAAAGCAAAATGCTGCATAATATAAGCAAAACCTTTGTTTTCCTCCCCCATCAGGTTTTCCAATGGTACTTCTACATTATCAAATGCAATTTCTGCTGTATCAGAAGCTCTCCACCCAAGTTTATCTAATTTGGTCGCCGAAATTCCTTTAGATGAAGTATTCATTAAAAAAATACTAATCCCTTTATTCCCAAGTGCAGGATCTGTTTTAGCAGCAACAACATAATAATCCGCATACACTCCATTAGTAATAAATGTCTTGGATCCGTTTATAATGTACTTATCGCCTTTTTTTATTGCATTTGTTCTCATTCCTGCAACATCACTCCCGCCAAAAGGTTCAGAAATACACAACGCTCCAATTTTTTCACCAGCTATACTTGGAGCCAAATACTCTTTCTTTATTCTTTCATCGCCTTCTGCATTAAGATGTGTCATTGCTAAATAAACATGTGCCCAAATAGCAGCTGCAAAACCAGATGATTTTATTTTTTGAAGTTCTTCTAACAAAATCACCATATAAAATAAATCTAGATTTAGGCCACCGTATACTTCAGGATAAGAAATACCTAAAAACCCCATCTCTCCGAACTTCTTCCAAATAAAACGGTCAATTGTTCCAGATTTTTCCCATTGCTCAATATAAGGTACCACTTCCTTATGCAAAAAATCCTTTAAACTTGCCCTAAACAAATCATGTTCTTCTGAAAAATATGCTGAATTCATAAAATGCGTTTTTGTTTTATTTTTAGAACTTCAAATATAACGCAATTATTTTTGCTTTATCAACAGGAAAACCTTTAATTTTTGACAAATCCTCAATATTTTTAAAATCACCATTCATGCTTCTATAAATTAAGATTTGTTTAGCCAATGCATATTTGAAGTAAATAAACTGAGACAGTTCTTTTAAAGAAGCATTATTCACATCGATTAGTTCTAGTTCTGGTAATTTCGACACATAAAACTGGCTATTTAAATTTTCGATTACTTCTGGAGACACCCCCCAAACCTCATTTAGCTGTTCCATAGCCACAAAACCTTTCAAGCTACTTCTTTGAGCGATTATTCGATTCGCTATGACGTCACCAATACCGTAAACTTTAATTAAATCTTCTTTTGTCGCAAAATTAACATCCATCTTAACTAGCTTCTTTTTATCTTTTGTACCATAAAAAGTAATTGCTTTCATATCGTTTCTTTTTTTACCATTCACCCAATCAGGGAATTTAAAAAATGGAGCTAATTTATTCAAGAGCACATCCGAAACACCCGTTACGTTCTGAAATTCCTCTGCGGAGTTTACATAACGATTTGTTTTTCGAAAGGCATGAAGTCGATCAATTTCTTCTACAGACATTCCTAGTTTATATCCTTTGTAGTCTGTTATAAAGTTAGGATTGAAGAGGTAAAGTGTAGCACCCGTCTGCTTATTATTTTTTAGTTCATCAATCTTTAGCTGCAACGAAAGCCAATCTTTGGCAGCTATTGAAACACTATTTCTAGGACTTTCTCCTACAAACCAATAAAACAGTTGTAAACCGATTATGGTACCAAACAAAACCAAAAGTCCTTTTCGCTGACTATTGGTAAACTTTAAATAAAACAAAAACCTTTTCAACATCATAAAGCAATTAATATTCCAGCTAAAAATAAAAAAAACACAATATCTTAACAAGAAAAATACACGTGATTTAAACTAGAAAAAAAATATAACTAATTCATAATCCTAAGCGTTATCATTTTATGTGTGGAAATATGAAAAAAAGTAAGGTTAAAAGAGATAATTTTTTTTATTTTTTATAAAAAACAATACATTTGGAACTTAATAACTAAAACAACAAATAACCATGTCAATTTGGAGAGTTAAACCAATATCAGCTTTTGAAGCCGATATGAAAAAAAGTAATTTGAAAAGGGTTCTTGGAAAATGGAGCCTTACCGCTATTGGCGTTGGAGCCATTATTGGTGGTGGTATTTTCGTTCTTACAGGAACAGGAGCATATTATCATGCTGGTCCTGCTTTAGCAATTTCATTTATAATTGCAGGTATTGCCTGTGTTTTTGCTGCTCTATGTTACTCAGAGTTTGCTTCTATTTTACCTGTTGAAGGATCTGCATATGCTTATGCTTATGGAACTATTGGAGAAATATTCGCTTGGATTATAGGATGGGGACTTATTCTAGAGTATGCGATGGGATCTATGACGGTCGCCGTTTCTTGGTCAGGCTACTTCAATAAATTACTAAAGATGTTTCATATAGAATTACCAGAATACCTAACAACAGATCCTGCTAGCTACACTGGAGAAGGTTTTTCAATGAATTTACCAGCATTTTTAATTGTACTATTTGTAATTTCTATTTTGATAAAAGGCACAAAAAGTGCTGCAAAAGCAAACAATATGATTGTACTTCTTAAAGTATCTGCTGTTTTGTTTGTAATAATTGCTGGAGCATTTTTTATTAATACAGATAACTGGCATCCATTTATTCCTGAAGCTACTCAAATTATTGAGAAAGAATCCACTCATAACGCATACGGGTTAACAGGAATTGTTTCTGGTGCTGCAGCTATTTTCTTTGCATATGTTGGTTTCGACGCTGTTTCAACACAAGCTGGAGAAGCAATTAATCCTAAAAAAGATGTACCGTTTGCTATTATCGCCTCATTATTGATTTGTACTTTTCTTTACATTCTTGTGTCGTTAGTTTTGACTGGAATGATGAATTACCAAGACTTTAACCCACTAGGGAAATATCCTGATGCTATCAAAGCTCCTGTTGCTTATGCTTTTGATATTGCTGGTCAAGGATGGGCAGGTCTTATTATTACGATTGCCGCAACCGTTGGTTTGATTTCAGTATTGATGGTTATGATTATGGGACAATCTAGAATTTTCTTGGGAATGTCTAAAGATGGTTTGATTCCTCAAGTGTTTTCAAGAGTTAATCCAATTTCTGGAACTCCTAAAACTAATTTAATGATCTTAGGTGGAATCATAGCAACTGTTGCCGCTTTTACTCCTATTAACAAACTTGCAGACATGACTAGTTTTGGAACTTTGTTTGCCTTCACTATGGTTTGTATTGCGGTTTGGATTTTGAGAGTAAAACAACCAAATTTAACAAGAACTTTTAAAGTACCTGCTTTACCAGTGATTGCTATTTGTGGAATTTTAATCAATACTTATTTAATGATTAACTTGAGTTTAGATGCACAATTACTATCCTTAGGATGGCTTGCAATTGGAATCATAGTATATTTTGGATATAGTAAAACAAGATCAAAATTAAATAACGAAGAGACTGAACAATAGTCAATTTATATATTTAAAAAAGAAGCCGTTTCAGTTTTGAAACGGCTTCTTTTTTATAAATCGAATACGGAAGATCTTTTTGCGCGGACTAAATCTTTCAAACGAATCCAAAAAGCTAAAGTTAAGTATACTGCAAACCATAACCCAGCAGTTACAAAGGATAGATAAATAAAGAACAAACGCACATTTGTGACGCGCATTCCTAATTTATCTGCTAAACGTGAGGACACATGAAAGCCGTGTTTTTCAAAAAAGAATTTGAGTTTGATTATTGCTGACATTGTTTTGCAATTGAATTAATGAAATAGTGAGACAAAATTACATTTTTATCTTTACTATTTAGAAGAGGATACAAAATGATTGCAAAAAAACCATTTGCCTACTGCTAGCCCCGATGGGAGTGGCATCCTTTGCCTTTTTCCTTTAAAAAGGCAAAGATATAACGGACAGCGGGAACAATAATCCCAAATATACTGATTGTTTATGCTCCAAAAAAGACTATTGCTTAAGTAATTCTGAACCAATAGCACAATCGAGACATCTACTTTTATTACAATATTCTGATTTTAACTGAAGTAATGTTTGAGCTTCAAAAGCATTTTTGGTGGAAATTCCAATTGATTTAAACTTGTCTAAAATTGCATTCTTTTCTGAATCTAGAGATTGCATCAAAGCGATTAATTCCTCTGTTATTTCTTTTCCCTGACTTTTTGCATACGCAAATTGAATTGGAATTATGGTATTGATTAACAACAGATCAACAAAAGATTTGGTGAGTTTTTTGCTTTTTTTAGTACTGATTTTATCGAATTGATAGTGGGTTTGCCAATACTCTGAAGTTGTTACTGCAAAGCGTTCATAAAGTAAGGGTAACGAAAATTCGTTGGTGATTTTAGAAAAAAGATTTTTTTCTTGATGGTATAAGCTTGCCAATTGAGACAACCGAATAGTTGGAAAATTATCAGGTCTGTGCTTGAAAAATTGGAGTGGCTCAATGAATACCTTCTCAATCGAGTACTTTTGGAGTAGATAATAGAAACGAAATTGCAAGTCCTTAAAATACGTATCTTCTTTATCGTGATCTAACAAACCTGCTATTCCGAAAAATAGCGCTTCTAGATTTTGCAAATCCGAGGCTTCTTTTCGAATCACAGCAAAAGGAATGGATTGTGCTATTTTGAAAAAAGAAACTCCGTTTGTATTCAGTCCAAAATTCTTAGCTAATAAGAGGAATAAAACCGCTTCCCAATCATTATTTGTAGCGAGCAAACTATCGAAAACAGACTGAGATTTTCGTTCTAGGCGTTCAAAAAAGAGGCGTTCTTGCCAGTTAGTAATTACAAATTGATTGACTTGTTGTATTTGGTTTTCGCAATAAATCCAAGATTTTTGAGCTAACAAATGTTTATAAGAAAGTAATAGATCTCTCTTTACAAAATCTCGAAGCTCCAAAACAGGAATTTCGACATTATTAGGACCAAACACATCGGAATCGTGTTCCCAAACAACATGTAAAATGACATTATTGTAAGCCACATCACGTTCATGATTATGCAAAAACCAATCTGAAGAATTGACATGGATTTCGATATTACCTGCCCATTTTTGATCACCAATTATGATTTGAGCATTGAAAAAATCAGGCCCAGCAGTTTCTAAATAATACCCTGGATGTAGTATTGAAATAGTTTCTCCTTTGACAGTTTGTAACTCAAGCGATGTTAACTTTTGGTATTTCCAGACATAATGCAAAAAATCTTCTTTCATATTGGTAGACGATTTAAATGAATTGACTACTAATGTATTAAAAAAACCTAAATGAAAGAAAATTATTTCAATAGATACAATTTAGCACAAGCTCTGGCATCGGATAACGCTTCATGATGATCTAATGGAATGTTCATTATCCTGCAACAGTCGCTTAATTTTGCAGGTTTAAATCCTTTAGCTTTATAAATTTTTACAGTGCATTCCCATCGGGAGCCAATATTTAAATCTTCATAATTTAAACCGTGCAAAGCCATCGTTTTGGACAACACATTTCGATCGAAACTTTCGTTATGAGCTACAACTATTCTATTTTGAAGACGCTTTTCAATCTCTGGAAAAACCTCTACAAACGTTTTAGCATTTGCTGTATCTCTGGGATAAATCCCGTGTACTTGAATGTTGAATGGATTATAAAAATTATTTGGCGGTTGAATCAAAGTAACAAACTCATCTACAATAATTCCCTCCTCAACTGTAACAATGCCAACCGAGCAGGGATGATAGGCCGTTGCCGTTTCAAAATCTATTGCAGTGAAGGTGCTCATTTTATTTTATAGATCCGATAATATCGTATTTAGTAATAATATGATGATTTCCATTGCCCAGATCAATCAAAACAGCTGCATTTTCACGAGTGAATAATTTCGACACTTCTTCAATAGGGGTGCCCATTGGTACGATTGGAAATGGTGCTCCCATAATTTCTCTCAAAGGACGATCGGCAGTGTTTTTATCAGTAATATAACTTTGAAACAATAACGACTCATCTACAGACCCAACAAATCCAGTAACATCAACCACTGGAATTTGAGAGATTTTATATTTACGCATACGCTCAATTGCATGCGATACTAGCTCTTCTGTTCTTGCAATAACTAAGGGTTTATCTATATGATCTTTAATTACATCCTCTGCTTTTGTAATTTCATCTTCCAAAAATCCTCTTTCACGCATCCAATCATCATTGAACATTTTGCCAACATACCTACTTCCTGAATCATGAAACAATACTACAACAACATCTTCTGGATTAAAGTGTTCTTTAAGTTGCAATAATCCCTTAATAGCAGCTCCAGCAGAATTACCAACAAAAATCCCTTCCTCAAGTGCAATTTTTCTGGTATAAACTGCCGCATCTTTGTCTGTCACTTTTGTAAAACCATCAATCAGAGAAAAGTCAACATTTTTAGGCAAAATGTCTTCTCCAATTCCTTCGGTGATATAAGAGTAGATTTCGTTTTCATCAAAAATACCCGTTTCGTGGTATTTTTTAAAAACAGAACCATAAGTATCAATACCCCAAATTTTGATATTTGGATTTTTCTCTTTCAAATATTTTGCAACGCCAGAAATAGTTCCACCGGTTCCAACTCCAACCACAAAATGCGTAATTTTTCCATCGGTTTGTTCCCAAATTTCTGGACCAGTTTGCTCATAATGCGCTATAGCATTCGATGGGTTATCATATTGGTTTACATACCAAGAATTAGGCGTTTCTTCGGCCAAACGTTTGGAAACGGAATAATAAGAACGTGGATCTGTTGGTTCTACATCTGTAGGACACACGACCACTTTGGCACCAACGGCACGAAGAATATCCATCTTCTCTTTGGACTGTTTATCTGAAATTACACAGATTAGCTTGTAGCCTTTTACAATCGCTACTAAGGCTAATCCCATACCTGTATTTCCAGATGTCCCTTCAATGATTGTACCTCCAGGTTGCAAACGACCATCGGCTTCGGCATCTTCAATCATTTTTATAGCCATTCTGTCTTTAACAGAATTTCCAGGATTGAAAGTTTCCACTTTGGCCAAAACCAAAGCATCAACTCCGTTAACAATCTTGTTCAATTTCACTAATGGGGTATTACCAATAGTGCCTAATATGTTTTGTGAAAACTTCATTTGTAAAAAAATTAATTAAAGAAATTCCAAACCAAACCAAAACGAACCGTAAAATCTCTATATGGCGTATTGGGAGCTGAAAAATAATTATTTGAAGAAAAAAGGGCATTAAAATGCTCTGCTTTTAAATAGATACGAGTTCGTTGAATTTTGGCATTTACAAAAAAGTCAAACAACGGAAAGTTACCGATTTTCTTGTCGTTTTGTACAAAAAATTCCCCAACAACTGGATTGTAGTCATTAGCAAAATACGATGTAAAATAGTTCAACACAATTCCCGTTTGTAAATGCAACGCTTTGTTCTTAAAATAAGCATCTGAAAAATAAAAGGCACTTCTCAGCGTAAAATCGGGTACGTTCAAAATTGCGTCAGATTGAGTTACTTTTTGATATAAAAAGGTATTATCAAAACCAAATTTTCCAAAATTGAATTCTCGACTTGCTTTTACTGATAAATAATTAATTGTTTTATCATACTGATTAGGCGCAACAATCTGCTGTCTCTCTAATTTTTGAGCAGCAGTCGTTATATCTTCAAAAAATAAAAAATCTTTTAAGATGGTGTACTGAGCAGAAAAATTAACCCATTTGGTAGTAGCATTAGCTAAAATGCTATTTATTTTTTCATTTTTAAAATTGTTCGACCAATTGTAGTTCACAAAACTTGATTGATACAAATTATAGTTATTATTGGCTAATTTATTTTTGTTTTGGTATTCAAAAGAAAACTGATTATCCTCGTCTAAGTCAAAAACCATTTTAGCTTCAAGATTAGACAAGGATTGATTAGTAATAGAGCGGGAATACAAAAATTTACCGTTCCATTTGCCTTTGGTGTAATTGTATTGGGCACCAAAACTATTAATCTTTTCACTTATCAAACTTGGAATTACTTTTGAACCTAAAATTAAAATTTGATTATAATAATAGTTACTTCTAAAATCATCAATAAAAAAATTAAACTTACCAAGTGTAGTATTCTCATAAGCTACGCCAACTCGATTATACATTTTATTAAAATGAGTTTGGTCGTTGATATTGCTCGAAGAATAAGAATCACCAAATCTCAAAACAGAAGAATTTCCTACTGTAGATTCGACAGTGGCTTGATTGTATTCAAAGAACTTATTTTCGTAATTGAATTGATGGTTTACCAATAAATTATTGGCTCCCTTTTTTTTGTTGATTCTAAATTCGTGATCTAAAAACAAACGTCTTCCTTTCAAAAAAGATTTTGCATCGGTTAAAAAAACTTCTAAACGAGCTCGATTATCATAGTTTGGATCTTCACCTTCGAAATCAGAAACGGTTGTAATACCTCCATTTTCACCATTTAAAATATCTTGGTACGTAAAATGTCCGTTGGCTATATATCTAAAATCCTTAGTATGATAACTGGTAGTGAATCTGAAATTGCCTGAACTAGATAATTGGTTGATGTATCTTCCTAAAGATCGCAATCCACGATAAGCAATAGAGAAGTTAAGATTTTCATTCACATTAACGGCAAAATAAGAATCTAAAGATTGTCCTTGCTGAATAGTCGTCTTAAAGTAAATCTCTGTTATAGGAGTAGCCACAGAAGCATATCGAATTTGATTGGCCTCCATAAAATTGAAATGCTTGGCTTTGAACCCCATCTCTGGAAAAATATCATTTTTGACCAAACCATAATTAAGGGTATTATAAGTTTGCCCTTCATTTGGAAAGGCTAAAAGCCCAAAATTATCTTTTCTTAAATAATTATGCGAATACTCTTTTCTGATTGTCAAAGAGGTATCAATATAAGTAGTATCTCTATCCAAAGTAATGATACGATACAAATCGATTGGGGCTATTTTATTCTTCGTGGTGACAATGGGGGCTTTACTCTCATTCTCAGAAAGAGTTCTTCCTTGTTTTTGAGAATATAAGCACAGAGGAAATAAAACAATTAATATTAAGAATTTATTTTTCATTTATTATTCTATGTATCTATAAATTTTGAACAAAGGTAGATTAATAAACTATAAAAAAAAATAAACTCCAATTAGCAATAAAAAAACCGTCTCAATAGAGACGGTCTGTAAAAATAATAAATTTAATTACCAACCCGGATTTTGCTGTCCTTTTAAAGTTGGATTATTATTAGTTTCTTGCAGTGGAATAGGCCATAAAAATCTTCTATCAGTAGATGGAATTGGAGCTGTCAATGTTCCTGTAAATGGAGTACCTAAAGTATAAGAACCTAAGGCAGGAAAACCATTTCTAAATTTTGCAGGAATACCTGTAGTAGGTGCTATATCATCATTTAATAACCTATGAATATCGCCCCATCTTTTTCCTTCACAAATAAACTCAATTCTTCTTTCTTTTAATATAGCACGAACTAAATCAGCAGAAGTAGCAAAAGATGTACCAGTGTATGCTTGAGTCAAAGGATCTGCAAGAGCACGATTACGTACACTGTTTAATTGTGTTAAAGCAACTCCCGTGTTACCAAGTCTAGCATTTGCCTCTGCAGCAGCAAGAACCATTTCAGAATAACGAATTAAAGGAGAACCATCAGAATAATTTGTCACATCTTTATACTTTCTTGTAAACACAACGTTATCAACAACTTCAGTTTCCAACCTTCTTTTATCATCAACTAACCATTGAGGATCTCTCCATATAATAGGCGAGATAGCAATCAAGTTACGTCTGTTAAATTGAGAAGCAAGAGCTCCATTTACACCTGGATTAGTGTTAGCTGTATTATAAATAGAGAAAATTGATTCATTATTACCATAATTATTTGCAAATACAGCCATTGGATTTGCTTCTAATGTATACTGAGTAGGAAGTTTTGCAAACTCTGTAAGAACAGATGGCCACATTCTCATGTTTTGATACATCATCATCTTAACAGCAATTGCAGCTCCTTTAGTAACTTTTACAATTTTTTCAATACCAGCTCTCTGAGCCTTTGTCGGAGCATTTTGTTCTGCAAAATTCAAATCCTCAAGTGCTAAAGCATAACATTCAGCAACAGTATTTCTTCCTTTCGTAAGGTTAGCATCAACATCTTCTGGTGTAATTATAGCTTCGGTTCTATATGGAACACCTGGATGTGAAGCGTTAGCAGTGTGGAAATAAGGCATTGAAAAATGCTTTAACAATTCTAAATGAGTGTAAGCTCTCCAAAATCTAACCTCTGCACGATATCCATTTGCAACAGCTTCAGTGATTGTCCCTTTAGCTACAGCTCCATCAAGTCCTTTCAATACAACATTTGATTTATTGATTAGTTGATAAGCGTCTGACCAGTAAAAAACATTGTTAGCTGTTGTTGCATCATAATTTGCTTCATATGTAATTTGATAAAAAGCCTGAGTATTAACAACATCCTCGCCACGCGCCTCATTCTGTTGAAAATACGCTGCACCAAAAACATAACCCCTTGGGGCAGGAGCAGCTTCCGTACCATTAAATACCCCCATTTGAGCAGCGTTATAAACCCCATTTACAGCAGCGAGTACTAAAGTAGGACTTGAAAAAGCAGTCTCAGATTTAACAGTCCCAAACGGATCAATATTAACAATTTCTTCCGAACAAGAATTCAAAAAGAATCCTGAAAAAATTGCCAATGTTACTAAAAATTTATTTCTATTTTTCATTTTTTTTTAATTTATAGTCCAACATTTAATCCCACTGAAAATACTCTTGAACGAGGTACAACATTGTAATCTACACCACCAATCTCCATTTCAGGATCTTGACCTGAGTACTTAGTAATGATTATAGCATTTTGAGCTAGAACATACAATCTAAATGATTTAATATTTAATATATCTGTAAAACTTGAAGGAAAATTATAACCAATTGATATATTATCAAATTTAATAAAATCACCATTTTCAATAAATCTTGAGTTAGCAACTGTAGGTCCATTTACTATTGGATCTGAAGCAGATCGCAATCTAGGTGTCCATCCATCACCAGGATTGTCAACACTCTGCCATCTACCTAAAATTTCAGTTGAGTTGTTATTAAAATTCTGACTCAACATTTCTAATCTTGTAACGTTCATGATTTTATTACCACCACTAAAACGAACTAATGTACCAAAATCAAAATTATGATATCTTAACTTAAGGTCAAAGGCACCAAAATAAGTAGGTAAAGTATTTCCAAGTTCCATCAAGTCAGGAGTCCTAGCAACAGTAGCTATGTCTGAAGGATTTGATGGATTAAATACACGGTAATTGTTAGTTGCTAAATTTCCTTGAACTAAAGAACCATCATTTTGTACATAAACAGGATTTCCATTTGCAGGATTAACTCCCCAATACTTAACTCCATATAAAGCGTTTAATGAACTTCCTTGTCTTATAATGTTGTAAGTAGATATTTGGTCAATGCCTTTTGATAAAGAGATCACCTCATTTTTATTCAAAGAAAGGTTGGCATTGATATCTAAAGTTAAATCTTTTTTATTGATAACATTGTAATCTACACTAAATTCCCATCCAGAATTTCTAATATTTCCAACGTTTGCTGTGTACTGATTATTTGGTACCCCTAAAGACATAGGTGTTTGAAATCTTTCAACAAGTTTGTCAGCATCATTCACGTAATAGTCAACAACAAACTTAATTTTATTATTTAAAATTCCAAAATCAACACCAATATTACGTTTCTCAATTACTTCCCATGTCAAATTAAGATTTTCCATATTAGTAAAAGCTACTCCATTAAAATCACCATATTTTCTTGGTCTGTATGTTCCTAAATAAGGAAAATCTCCACCTAGAACACTAAAATTACCTGTTTTACCCCATGATGCACGAAATTTGAAATCATTAACATAATTATTAATAGTTTCAAAAAATTTCTCATTTGAAGCCGTCCAGCCTAGTGAAACTCCAGGGAAAATTTCAGATCTTAGCTCTGGAGCAAACTTTGACATAATATCTTTACGTAATGAAGCTTGTATGTAATATCTTTTGTCAAAATTATAACTTGCTCTTCCTAAGTAAGAAACAATAGCATTTGCAGATTTATATCCACTAGAAATAGGTGTTCCATAAGATCCTGTAATTACATTACTTTGAAAAAAAGAATCTGCCAAATCTGTACCTCCTGCAATATATCCATTAACATCTGTTTTCTGGTATTCATTTACAGCAGAAAGTCCAATACTATGTTTGTCAAAATCTTTATTAAATGACAACACATTTTGCCAGTTGTAAGATTGCGTGATATCAGTACTATTTTCTATTCTACCTTTTGTACTTACTCCATCACCATGAAATGGATCCCAATAACGCAAACCTGAAGCGTTTGATCTATCTACACTCGCTTGAGATCTTAAAGTAAGCCAAGGTTTAATAGCTATTTCACCATAAACATTAGCAAGGATTCTATTATTATCCGTGTTTTGAATATTCTTATCTAACACATATCTAATATTCGGTAAGTTATTCGCAATAAACTCTGTATTTTGACCACGCCCTACAATTGTATTTGCACCTACGATAGCTATGTTATATCCTTGTGGACCAGAAGGATCGAATACTGTAGTATTAGGTAATTGACGTATAACATTAAACATAGCACCAGAAAGTGAGTTTGAACCAGTGTTAAGACCATTAGTAAAAGTTTTAGATAAAGCTACATTAGAACCTACTTTAATAGTTTTTCCTATTTTTTGATCCACATTAAATTTAGCAGTAAAACGCTCTAAATCATTAGCTCTTATAATACCGTCTTGCTTTGCATATCCAACAGAAGCATAGTAAGAACCATTTCCCAAACCACCAGACATATTAAAGTTATGTTCTAATTGTAATGCATCACGCAAAACAGCATCTTGCCAGTCTGTATTAACACTATTACCGACTGCCCAAGGAGCTAGTCCTCTATTTGTCCTTTTTTCATTATTGATAGTAATAAAATCATCTGTTTTCAATAAATCTAACTTCTCGGCTACCTGAGATACACCAACGTAAGTACTGAATTCAAAAGTTGTTTTACCTTCTTTTCCTTTTTTTGTTGTAATTAATATAACACCATTTGAAGCTCTTGAACCGTATACAGCCGAGGCTGCACCATCTTTTAAAATTTCAAAAGATTGAATATCATTTGGATTAATATCTGCAAGAGCATTATTTGCAGCAAATCCACCTAAATCACCAGTTGAAATGGGAAGACCATCAACAACAATTAAAGGGTAAGTACTAGAATTGATAGAGTTAATACCTCTAATCCTGATTCTTGGCGCAGCACCTAAAACCCCAGAATTTTGAGTTATTTGAACTCCAGATGCTCTACCGGCCAATTGCTGATCAAAACTTTGAGTAACCAAACCTTTGATAGATTCACCTTTTATTTGCGAAATAGAACCAGTTAACTCTCTTTTCTTTTGAACACCATACCCAACAACAACAACTTCTTCTAATTTTTGTGCACTTGTGTTTTTCATCTTAACATCAATAACTGATGAAGCACCAACAGTCATTTTCATAGTATCCATCCCTAAAAAAGAGAACACAAGAACATCTCCTTGTTTAGCTTTGATGGAATACTTACCGTCAAAACCTGTTTGTGTACCATTTTTAGCACCATTAACTACTATGTTAACTCCTGGTACAGCTCCAGTCTCGTCGGTAACAATACCAGTAATAGTCTTCTGTTGTGCGAAGACAAATTGCATTGACAGCGCCAATAGCAAAGAAAAAATCCATTTGAATTTTGATCTCATATTATTATTGTTTTGAATTAGTTATGCAACAAAAATCACAATAAATTCTTAATATACCAAACAAATAAGAAAATAAATCCATTAAGAAATGTTTAGAAAACAATAGCTATATGTGAAAATTTTAAATAATTCTCAACAAAAAAGTCTATAAACGAAAAATAATAACGAATAAAATAATATTTTTGCCAAAAACAATTTAATGCTAAAACCTTTTTTTTTAACGCAAAATTTAGAATGTGGCTGTGATGAAGCCGGAAGAGGTTGTTTGGCTGGTCCAGTAACAGCTTCTTCTGTAATACTTCCTTTATATTTTAACAATTCTTTACTTAATGATAGCAAACAATTAACAGAGAAAACGCGAGAAAAACTTAGAATTGTTATAGAAAATGAAGCCATATCCTATAGCATTACTCATATAGAGCCTCTTGAAATTGATGAAATCAATATTCTAAATGCATCAATAAAAGCCATGCAAGAATGTGTGGTAAAATTGAATCCAAAACCATCCGCAGTAATAATAGATGGTAATGCTCCTTTTATACCTAAAAGAGGAATTATCAAAAAAGGGATTAAAATATTTACTAAAGAAGAAATTCGTTTTTTAAGCACACTTCCAAATGCAAGCATCATAAAAGGAGATGGAAAATACCTAAGTATAGCTGCTGCATCTGTTTTAGCTAAAACATACAGAGACGAATATATGAATCGTATTCATGAAGAGTTCCCTATGTATAATTGGAAAAAAAACAAAGGCTATCCAACTCAAGAACATCGCGAAGCCATAAAAAAATATGGCGTAACCAAATACCACAGAATGAGCTTCAGATTATTACCTGAACAACTCAGCTTGGATTTATAAACTTAGAATGATGCTTTTTTTAATACTGTTCCGAAAACTCACATTCGAATAATGCAGCAAAGTGCTTTAGGATTTTTGCTTTCACTTCATTCTCATCTATAACTTCTACACCAAGTTCTACATTCAAAGAAGTAACCGCTTTACCTCGAATGCCACATGGAATGATGTTATCAAAATAGCCTAAATCAACATTTACATTTAAAGCAAAACCATGCATAGTCACCCAACGGGAAGCACGAACACCCATGGCGCAAATTTTTCTTGCAAAAGGAGTACCAACACCCAGCCAAACACCGGTTTCACCCTCGCTTCTACCACATTCCAAACCATACTCTTGTAACGTAAGAATAATAGCTTCTTCGAGAAAACGCAAATATTTATGTATATCTGAAAAAAAGTTTTCTAAATCTAAAATAGGATATCCCACAATTTGCCCTGGGCCATGATACGTAATATCTCCCCCACGATTGATTTTGTAAAAAGTAGCACCCTTTGCTTCTAATTGTTCTTGATTTAAAAGCAAATTAGTCATATCACCACTTTTACCTAAAGTATAGACATGAGGATGTTCTACAAAAAGCAAATAATTAGGTGTAGAAAAATTTGTTTCCTCTCTCCTATTTTGAATTTTCAAATCAACAATTCCCTTAAACAATTCTTCTTGGTATTCCCAAGTTGTCTTATAATCTTTGCTGCCTAAATCTTGAAGTTGGATATTTTTATTCATTATCTATTTTCTAAAATTCTACTTCAATATTCATTTTTTCAGGAGCGTCCATATATTCTGAAAAGGGGTATTGAATGGTAATGGTTTTTCTGTCCTCGCTAAACATTGCAGCAGTATTAGAAACTTTCTTAACAGGTTTTGCAAAATGATATTTCACTATATAATTGGAAGAAGCAAAAATCATTTTATTCATTTCGGCAGTTTCCTCATTTGGTACTACTTTTTTCGAGGCATTCAAAGTAGCTGTTCGTTTAAATTTATTTCCTTTAAAACTATAAGATACAACTGCATTGTTATTCGCAAAACCATCCGCAGGAATACCCGAACTAAACTCATTAGTTTTATTGACTTTGTTTTGAAGTGAACTCATAGCGTTAATAGCTACCATTGCATCTTGTAATTCTGAGACGCTCTTGAAATTAGTTTGCAACGAAAACAAAAACTGCTTTTGCTCTTGATTCATTTGCATACGCATATTGAAATTTTCTAATTTTTTCAGTTGCTGTTGCTCCGAAATTGGCAATTTTGCAATACTGTCCTTATTATCCGCTAAAAGTTGTTTAAAGGTAAAAATCGAATCAATGCTCTTCTCGTTTTTCAAAGAATCTTTTGGCATCATAGCCATCAAACTTGAACCATCTAAATCAACATTGAATTTTCCTGAACCATCAGCTTCTACATAAATATTTTCTGTAACTGTACAACTCGTTAATAGCAACGTCACACCCAAGATTAAAAACATTATCGATTTCATATGTACTATTTTTATGTGAATTTGGTAAAAAGTATGCCACCTTAATATATATAGGCATGCATTTCCTACCAATCTTTTTATCTGTGCCAAAGATACTAAAACCCGAGTCATACTTTATAGAAGAAAAAATCTTTATTGATCCATCCTATTATTCTTCAAAAACAATTACAATTGATGTACTAATAGGATCAAATAAACTTTCGAGCAAACCAAAAGTTATTTCAACTGATTTCTTATCAGCACTGATTTTGGCATTAGGAATTGAAACTGATTTAATTTTTTTTGTAAAATGGTAACTAAGCGTTACTCTTTGATGTATTTTCTTGTCACCAAGCTGCTTCTTGTAGTTGTTGATTGTTTCTTGTTCCTTTTTTAACTGCTCTTCATCTATTATGGTTACAATTCTTTTGAACTCATTTGACGACAACTGAAAAGCAACTTTATAATAATGTTCTTCGGCACTTAGCGCGTAATTATGAACAATATCACTAACATATTCTTGTGTTTTATATAAATCGGCGATTTGATTTGCTTGAAGAAAATTTTGCGTAAAAGTGGTTCTAAATTCCTTTTCAAAAGAATTCTTCTTAATGTGCACTTTCACGCCTTTGTATGCATTAAAAACAGCTTTATCTTCAGGCGTTAGCTTAGAAAAAGTCTCTGAATGTTTTGAAATGTAATCATCAAAAACATAAGTGGTGTCTTCAAAAACTTCATTTTTATTATACTCCTCTCCTGCCAATTGCTGATAACTCTGCTCTATTCGCAGCATTTCGACGGCGATAGTTCCACTACCGTCTTCATTGAAATGAATGGTTTCGGTTACTTGGCAGCTAGTGCAAAAAAGCAATCCAAAAAAGCACAATAAAAAAAACTTAAATCGACTCATATTTCAAAAATAAGACTCAAATATAAAGAAAAATCTTATACTAAACATTCCCATTCATTTAAAATTATAATTCATTAACAAGTCCAATAAGGATAAAATTTATTAATTAAAAGCACTTCAGTTGGAAGAAATGATAAAAGAAAAAATAAATTTGTAAACCCTTAATATTAAACCTAACCTATGAATCCAATTTTAAAAAATGCAAAGTATTGCATCTCGCTAATGGCTGTTTTGTCATTATTTACGAATTGCGAAACCGAAGTAAACTACAAAAACTACCAGCCCAATTATTTATCAAGTATTGATGCTACCAATTTACCTGCTGGCAATAAACCTATGACACTTTTTGAAGACAACGAAGATCCAGCACTAATGTATAATAAAAAGGATCGTTGGTTTCGAGTTAACGAACCACTTCAAGTTATACTAAAAGGAAAGGATTCTGTTCAAGTTTCTCTGTATTCACCCGTGGCTTTGACAGACGTAAATGTCTATGCTAAACTCCCAAATTACGAAAACAAATTCGTCCTCTTTCACTTTAGCAAAATTCCTGCGTTTCATCGCTCAGTACATCAAATTCCTTTGGTAGTTGGCAAAAATGACTATTTGTTAGAAAATGGTAAAACGTTAACCATTGATAAAATAGAAGGATTTTCATCGGGATCCATTGAATTTTCTGTTACTTCAACAGATCCTTTATTTGCTAAATTCAAAAAAATAAAATCCAATCATTTAGTGCAATTTCACGATGGCTATCACATCAACGAATATGGTAAATATCTTCCAATGAATCCTGTTTTGGCCAAAGAAGCCATCACAATGATTATAAATTATTCCTATGCCTTAAGTCATCCTTTATACTATCAAACCTTTACCAATTTTGACAAATACAAACAAGAACAATCGACATTAGCAGGAACAGCAATAAATGGCGCTTTAAATTGGCACGGTAATACAGACGATTTAAACGGCGTTTATGATTATTACACCAAAGAAGAAATAGAAAAAATTTACTGGAATTACTTAGATTCTAGGACCGTTTACCTAGCAATGGTAGGAGGCGGAAGTGCTTGGGGAGGAGGACCTTTGGCTTCTCAATGGGAATCAGACTACATCACTGGACATTGGCTAGGTGAAATGTCTATTTGGTCTCACGAATATTCTCATCATATTGGATTTAGCCATAGTAGCAATTTAGCCAATAGTGGTGAAGGTGGAGGACAACAAGAAATGCTCACTCACTTTTATAAATATTTGATTTATCTAAACGACCTTCCGTTTATCGATCCTGAAATACTAAAAGGATGGACAAAAACAGCCTACTTAAACAAAAAAGACTACAAAAAACCCGTTTTCAAAATCAGCCCTAACAACCCTTTCTTGCTTAAATACAAAGGAGAAGGAAAATGGAATTAATACCACTTACCACTATGAGAAATTTTTTATTTATAGCCATATTATTTGTTTTTGCTTGTTGTAGTAAAGACTCTGACGCTGTTTACGAGCCAACCAATTATCAATATTATTACTTAAGTAACGAAACCACTATCAAAGCCAATCAAATTATTGGAGGAAAAGGTACTTTAGAAGCTAACGCCATCACTATCGCCAACAACAAATTATACATTTGCAATGGCGATGTTCTTGAAATATTTGACGCCACAACTTTATCTTATCTTTCAAGTCTCAAAAGCTATACAAAAGGAACTACCACAATTCCGTTCACAAAATTATCCTCGATTTCTATTGACAATGACCGCATTTACCTTGGCAGCATTGATTCTAGAGTTTTTGTTTTGGATGAAAAAACATTATCTGGCATCAACACGATTGGAAATGGACAATGGTGGCAAACTTTTGTTCACGTATTTGGACTAAAAGCAAAAGATGGTTTCCTTTTTGTTAAAGAAAAAGAAAATTCAATTAAGGTATTCCAAACAGCACAAATTACAGAAACTAGCAAATGGAACTTAGCTCCAATCGCTAAATTAAACACCCTAAAAGGCTACACAGAAATATATTCGATGGATATCGCCAATGGAAATTTAATCGTTGCTGGACAAAATGCCAACGGCTTTTTGCATTACAATCTAAAAGACATTGAAAAAAACGCAACCAACTCGTTGACTGTTCCAATTTTACCTAATACTAAAACACAAACTGATAACGTTCCATTATCTGTGGTTTTTAGCGATGAATGGGCTATAACAACTGAAAAAATAAAAGGGACCAACTATATTCGTTTGTATCCAAAAAACGTTTTTTTAGATCAAAATTACACGCCAACCATCAACAATTCTGATATTATGGGAGAAAATGCGTTTAACGCTATTACCAATTGTGCTTTGCTAAAAGATCGTTTGTTTGTAGCCGACAACACCAATCAAGTGATAAGAGTTTTAAAAGTAAACAAAGCAACTATTGCGGAACAAAAATAAAATGTCTTGATTTTTTCAATATGTTTTATTTATAAAAACCTTCGTTTTAAAATAACAGAAAGACAAATAGCTGTTCCAAAAAATCTAAAATCTAAAATCTGAAGTCTGCATTCTTTTCTTATCTTTGCGGACTTAAAATTCAGAACATAATGGCCTTATCAGAACAAGAAATAATCCGAAGAGAAAAACTACAAAGCCTACGTAATTTAGGAATTAACCCTTACCCTGCACAACTTTTTCCTGTAAATCATACCTCAAAGCAAGTAAAAGAAAGTTTTGAAGAAGGCAAGAAAGTTATTGTTGCAGGACGTTTAATGAGCGTTAGAGACCAAGGAAAAGCTTGTTTTGCTGAATTACAAGATAGTGAAGGACGTATACAATTGTACGTAAATCGCGATGTTTTATGTCCAGAAGAAGACAAAACATTATACAATCAAGTTTTTAAAAAATTAACCGATTTAGGTGATTTTATTGGTATTGAAGGAGAATTGTTTACAACCAAAGTGGGTGCACAATGTATCCGTGTGGATGAATTTACCTTTTTAAGCAAAACCTTGCGTCCTTTACCCTTACCAAAAATCGACGAAGACGGAAAAATTCACGATGCGTTCAACGACGCCGAGTTGCGTTACAGAATGCGTTATGTAGATTTGACCGTAAACCAACACGTAAAAGAAACCTTCATCAAGAGAACGAAATTGTTCACAGCGATGCGAACCTTCTTTAATGACGCTGGTTACTTAGAAGTTGAAACTCCTGTTTTGCAATCCATTCCTGGTGGTGCAGCAGCGAGACCATTTATAACGCATCACAACTCCTTAGACATTCCATTATATATGCGAATTGCCAATGAATTGTATTTGAAAAGACTAATCGTTGGTGGTTTTGATGGTGTGTACGAATTCTCAAAAAATTTCCGAAATGAAGGTATGGACAGAACCCATAATCCTGAATTTACCGCTATGGAAATTTATGTAGCCTACAAAGACTACAACTGGATGATGGAATTTACAGAGCAATTATTGGAATATTGTGCAACGGCTGTAAACGGAACTAGCGAAGTGACTTTTGGCGAGCACACTATCAATTTCAAAGCGCCTTATGCTCGTGTAACAATGACCGATGCTATTAAACACTTTACAGGTTTTGATATTTCTGGAAAAAGCGAAGCTGAATTGTTTGAAGCAGCCAAAGGAATGGGTATTGAAGTGGATGAAACTATGGGTAAAGGGAAATTGATTGATGAAATTTTTGGCGCAAAATGCGAAGGAAATTATATTCAGCCAACATTTATCACTGATTATCCAAAAGAAATGTCGCCATTGTGTAAAGAACATCGCGATAATCCAGAATTGACTGAACGTTTCGAATTGATGGTTTGCGGAAAAGAAATCGCCAATGCCTACTCAGAATTGAACGATCCAATTGACCAAAGAGAACGTTTTGAAGACCAAATGCGTTTGGCTGAAAAAGGAGATGATGAGGCAAACGGAACTATTGACGAAGATTTCTTGAGAGCATTAGAATACGGAATGCCACCAACCTCTGGATTAGGAATTGGAATGGACCGTTTGATGATGTTCTTGACCAATAACGCGTCTATTCAAGAAGTGCTTTTGTTCCCACAAATGCGACCAGAAAAGAAACAAACGATTGAATTGTCTGGAGAAAGAAAATTGATATGGGATTTATTACAATCTACTGGAGGAACATCAGAATTAAAAAAATTAAAAAACAACTCTGGATTGAGTGGAAAAAAATGGGATCTTGCAATAAAAGATTTAGTAAATCATGGGTTAGTAAAAATTAGTTTAGATACAGAAAGTGGAGATAAGTTTGTTACTTTAGATGGTGAGATTAAATTTTAAAAATATTAAATTAAAGAAAAAGGAGTTTCTATTTTGAAACTCCTTTTTCATGCTCTTTGATTTTCTAAAAACAACACTAATTCATCAACATTAGTATATGGGTTTAAATTAAAAATAGCAACACCATAATTATTTTCAATAACAGATAATCTAATATTTTCAGCATTTGATTTAGCAATGTGCAATTTATCTTTTAATATCGAATAATGTTTGAAATCATTCTTTTCATAATTTTCCATTCCTGTACATTTCTTCAACTCTTTTTCCAAAACTTCTTCTGAAGCAAATGCCTTAGTAGAGTTTTTATAATGGAACAAAAACCAAGATTCAAAACAAATACTTGAAAAAACTACTTTTATCTTTTTACCCAAAGCTAACTTAAAAGCCTCATCCCTTTTGGCTTGATTATCGTGATCGAAAACAACAAATATTTCTTGAAACCCTTCACGTTTGGCTTTCTTTATTGCTTCCTCTACAACTCCTTTACAATCTACTTTATTACTTTGAAAAACTTCTACACCAATAGTTTTAGGCAAACGAAAATCCTCCTTCATTGCATTGAAATAATTCTTCTCTGTCAAGCCTTCACATAGAATCAAAACTTTAGATTTAAAAACTCTAGATTTAAAGGTATTATTAGGTCTTTTAGCCATATTTATGAGTTTATAAAATCAATCAATTCCTGCCTAAAAGTTTCTCTGGCAATAGTTGGAACTGCTCCTAATCTTCCTTCCAAATACCATTTTTCATAATTTCCCTCTCGAATTCCTTTTATATCCGAAACTGCAAACATTTCTGTCTCACCTTTTTCATTTTTCTCAACCAAATTAATTTGGTCTCTTCTCATATTGTTTTCGGGACTTAATAAAGTAGTATCGTGGGTAGCAAATATAAACTGAGCACCTTTTGTATTTACTTCAGGATCATTAAAAAAACCTAAAATATATTGGGCAATTTCAGGATGTAAACTCCTTTCAAATTCATCAACGACTAATACTTCCCCATATTTTAAAGCCATCAGTACTAACGGAATAAATGAAATAATTCTTTGTGTTCCTGAAGACTCGTCTTCAAATTCAAATTCAATTTTATCATTTTTATCATTTAAATGAAATGTTTTAATTCCTCCTTCTGCCTGTTTGAAATCGACAATTTGAGTATCTAATTTTTGAATCAACGACTTTATTAATACAATTCCATTTTCATTAAACTGAAATGTCATATCACTAAAATGTTCATTAAAAGTGTTTCCGTGAAATACCTCGGTAGTAAAAATATTTATTTCCCTTATTTTATTGTAGACATTTTTAGCAAACACTACATTCTCAGTAGCCGATTTACTTAAAAACAATTGATTTTCTGTTGTTCTTTGTTTAATTGTCTCAAAAACACCTTCATAGCCGTTTCCTTTTTCAATTCTCTGACCTTTACGTTCAAAAATCTTAACTTTTATACCTTTTGGATAGAAAAAAAGTGATTCAGCAACAATTTCCTTTTGATTAACCTCAATCGAATATTCATATAAAATTTTTGATATCAACAAATCAATTGAAAAACTACATGGCTTTTTTAAATTAGCATTAATTAACTTGAAAGGATTGTATAGGTTTAAAATATCATTTGGTTTATTATTCGTTGAATTACTTACAAAATCTAAAAAATCATCTAAGGCTCTTATGATATTACTTTTCCCACTTGCATTTGGTCCATATATGGCAGCAGAAGTTAATCCGTAATAATCTTTATTTTTAGTAGCATTTGGATTTGTCTTTATAATTCTGTTGACTGGATTTTTCAAATCACTAGGAATCATAGACAATTCAACTGTTTCGTTGATTGACCTAAAATTTGTTATTCTGAAGTTTAACAACATCACTCAAGGGTTTTATTTGTAAATATATTACAAATATACACTTTAATTAAACCTTTAACACCTAAATGAGTTAAAATCGCATCTATAATATCTAGCCTAAGATCAAATCTAAAATAAGTGGTAAAAAATGGGACAAAGCAATGAAAAACCTTTCTGCTCTTGGAATGACCGAAGTTGTGGTTGATGGCGATGTAAAAGCTTGTCGATTGAAAGAGTAATCTTTTCTTAATCATAAAAACAAACCCGATAATATGACCTATTATCGAGTTTGTTGTTTCTATACAAATTACTTTTTTACTACTTCTTTAATATGCTTTGAGTGTAGCTTGTTGTCTTTTGCATATTTTGCCAATTGTGCTCCCGCTTCTTTACTTCTATCAGAGGATAAAACAGTAGCTCCGTTCGCAATTAATTGATAATACAAACCCTCACTATTTACAGCAGCGCTTTTGTCAATATTGCCCATAGTCCCTAAAATACAAGCGATTGAACGACTATGCAAATAGGAATATACTTCTGGTTTAGGGTCCGAAGTTCCTACAAAGGCGACCATTTTTTCTGCTTTTACGCCCAAAGCTTCCATACGTTCTACGTCGTCTTTTCCTCTTGCTGAAACAGAAATCATCAAATCGGGAGCCAAACGAGCTACTTCTGCTGCTTGATTGGCATTGTAGGTTATGATTACGGAATACGCTTCTGCCTTATTGCGACGCACCGCATCGATTACTTTTTGCATAGGAACTCCTCGTTTTACATCCAACGTGTAAATTACTTTTCCCTTCCCCCATTGCAATACTTCATCCAAGGTCTCTATTTTGTAAGGAGTTGGATTGCCTTGAGTATCTTCTAGATAAAAATCTTGCAATTCTTTGTACGTGTAATTGCCAATCAATCCTGTTCCTGTAGTGGTTCTATCTAATTTATCATCGTGCATCATCACTAAAACCGAATCTTTGGATAATGCAATATCGGTTTCGATTATTGCTGGATTATACTGAATGGTATTAGCAAATGTTGGGGTGCAGTTTTCTGGAAAACCAACTGTTGGCCCTCCTCTATGCGCGCTTACCAAAGGATAGGATTTTTTAGAATACGTCAAAAACTTTTGCAATTCTTTTCCACTTTTAAATTCCATTCGGTATTCCTTAGTTTGAGCAAAAACTCCATTTAAGGATAGCAAAAACAAAAAAACTAGTATAACATTCTTCTTCATTGTATAGATTTTGAATCAACAAAAATACCTATTCTTATTCGTTGCCGTGGCTCTTTTTTTTAAACTTAATGAAAGAATAACAAAGTAACTTATCAACAATCCACCTCAAAAAACAACTAAAAAGACAGCAAAACAAGACTTCAGGACGGTTAATAAAAGAGCATAAAAAAACTCCAAATATGATAAATATCAGGTCGGTATTTTGCATTAAGACGTAAAATAGTAGTACCAAACACAAATTCCACAACACACATAAACAGCTGATTTTAATTTGTTTATAGCAAAAAATAAAATTGGTTTACTATCTCAGAATTAAACTTCTGAAATCTAACTGTTTATTAAAACACTTATTCATTTATAACAACAAACGCAAACTTAAACTTTCAAAAACTATGGAAAAATATGTAATCAAACGAAACGGAGAATACCGACCTTTTGAGGAATTCAAAATCAAA
Organism: Flavobacterium polysaccharolyticum; assembly: GCF_038739875.1. Lineage (NCBI taxonomy): Bacteria > Pseudomonadati > Bacteroidota > Flavobacteriia > Flavobacteriales > Flavobacteriaceae > Flavobacterium > Flavobacterium polysaccharolyticum. The sequence goes on along the minus strand of NZ_JBCGDP010000017.1, from coordinate 39,257 downwards.
GATGCCATTGAAAAGAGTTTTAAAAGTGTTCAATTGGCAATAGACGAGAAAGTAGTAAGTAGTGTTTTCGAACAACTTCAATCTAAAACTACTTGGGCCGTTGAAGAAATTCAGGATTGCATAGAAAAAACCCTTTTTGAAAAACAGTATTTTGATGTGATGCGTTCGTTTATGCTCTTTCGACATACCAGAAAGTTACAACGCGAACACATCAACGGACTTAACGAAGACACCACCTATGTAGACAGCACGCAAACTATTGAAGAATACATCGAACAAACCGATTGGAGAATCAATGCCAATGCCAACACCTCCTACTCCAATGCTGGTTTGGTAAACAACGTAGCTGGAAAAATAATTGCCAACTATTGGCTTGACAAAGTCTACAGCAAACAAGAAGGATACGCGCACCGAAATGGCGATATTCACATACACGATTTGGATTGCCTTACGGGTTATTGTGCTGGTTGGAGTTTGAGGGTCTTACTCAACGAAGGATTCAATGGCGTTCGCGGACGTGTAGAAAGCAGACCACCCTCGCATTTTAGAGAAGCTCTGGGACAAATGGCTAATTTTCTAGGCATTCTTCAAAGCGAATGGGCCGGCGCACAAGCCTTCAGCTCCTTCGATACCTATTTAGCGCCTTATGTGTTCAAAGACAATTTATCCTTTGATGATGTGCTGAAAGCCGTTCGCAGTTTTGTCTATAACTTAAACGTGCCAGCGCGTTGGGGACAATCGCCTTTTACCAATATTACCTTGGACTGGGTCGTTCCCGAAGATTTGAAAACTCAAATTCCAACCCGAAAAGACATTCATTTCTTTCAAAACATCAACAACGAAGAACTATTACTTCGTGCACAAGCGCGTGGAGTGAAAACGTTAACCGAGTTGCGCTATGAACATTTCCAACCCGAAATGAACCTCATCAATAAAGCGTATTATACCGTAATGACCGAGGGCGATGCCAACGGACAACCTTTCACTTTTCCAATTCCAACCGTAAACATCACCGAAGAATTTGATTGGAATGGAGAAAACACCGATTTACTATTCGAAAATACCGCCAAAATTGGGTCGTCCTATTTCCAAAATTTCATTGGAAGCCAATACATTCTTGACGAAAACGGCAACAAAGAAGAAAACCCCAATGCCTACAAACCCAACGCCGTTCGTAGTATGTGCTGTCGCCTCCAACTCGATTTACGCGAATTACTAAAACGCGGTAATGGCCTTTTTGGAAGTGCCGAAATGACCGGAAGCATTGGAGTTGTGACCATCAATATGGCGCGATTGGGCTATTTGTATCAAGGAAACAAAACCGCTTTACTAGAACAATTAGACCATCTTTTATACCTTTCCAAATCAACTTTAGAGAAAAAAAGAGTCTTTATTCAAGAAATGTACGACCGCGGTTTGTACCCTTATACCAAACGCTATTTGTCACATTTCAGAAATCATTTTTCTACCATTGGTGTCAACGGAATCAACGAAATGATTGTCAATTTCACTCAAAATCAAGACCAAATCACCTCTAGAACAGGAATCGAACTGGCAGCCGAAATTTTGGAACACATCCGAAACCGTATGAAAGAATTCCAAGAAAGCACCGGAAACCTTTACAATCTCGAAGCCACACCAGCCGAAGGAACCACCTATCGCTTTGCCAAAGAAGACAAAAAACGTTTTGCTAACATCTATCAGGCGGGCGAAGGAGACAATATTTATTACACCAACAGCTCACAAATTCCAGCCGATTTTACCGAAGACCCATTCGAAGCCCTTTGCCTGCAAGACGAATTGCAATGCAAATACACCGGTGGCACCGTATTACACCTTTATATGAGCGAAAAAATCAGCTCATCCAAAGCCTGCAAACAATTTGTCAAAAAAGTAATTTCAAATTTCAAATTGCCCTATGTCACCGTGACTCCCGTATTCAGCGTTTGCCCCGTACACGGCTACCTAAACGGCGAACACGAATACTGCCCAAAATGCGATGAAGCCCTAATTCTCGAAAAAGAATTAATGGTTTAAAGGTTTAAAGTTGTTTAACGTCCAAACAACTTTAAACAACTTTAAACAACTTTAAACAACTTTAAACAACTTTAAACAACTTTAAACAACTTTAAACAACTTTAAACAACTTTAAACAACTTTAAACAACTTTAAACAACTTTAAACAATCTAAAACCCTTAAATAATGAAAACACATCCCATTCTAGAACAACATCCAGAACGCAGAACCAAATGTTTAGTCTACACTCGTGTGATGGGCTATCATCGTCCCGTAGAAAGCTTCAACATTGGAAAAAAAGGAGAACACAAGCAACGCACCCATTTCAATGAATGTAAGTGCTAGCACGCCCATTTACAGCATAACGCCGTTTACTTTGCTTGATTATCCGCATCAGTCGGCCTGCATTCTTTGGTTTGCGGGCTGCAATATGCGGTGCTTGTATTGCTACAACCCAGAAATAGTTTTAGGAAAAGGAAAACTCACCTTCCAAGACGCCTTGGATTTTCTCCACACCCGAAAAAACCTCCTAGATGCGGTTGTTTTCAGTGGTGGCGAATGCTTATTGCATAAAAACTGCCTTGAATTCATTGCAACCGTCAAGAAAATGGGCTTTCTAGTAAAAATAGACACCAACGGTTCAAAACCCAAAGTACTTCAAACCCTACTCTATCAAAAAACAATCGATTATATTGCCTTAGATTTTAAATCCCTACCAAACACTTTCGAAAAAATCACCCAATCCAATCTGTTTGTTTCTTTTGAGCAATCCCTCGAATTATTGCTTTCCAATTCTGTCCCTTTTGAAGTGCGCACCACCATCCACTCCGACTTAATTTCCAAAGAAGACCTCACTGCAATGGTTCATTATTTGGAACAAAAAGGCTACCAAGGCCAATACTATATTCAGTATTTCGTAAATGAAGCTCCAACCCTAGAAAAAATGGGCTTTTCCCACCGCGAATTAGATTCGGAATTCCTTTCCACAGCCAACATCAAAATAGTAATTCGGAATTAAACTAACCGCTCTTTTTGAAACACTTCTAAACCTGACATTTATCATTGGCAGTCCAATAGGATTAAAATACTTTTACACGCCCTTTATAAAATGACATACTAAAAAAAGGTAAAATGGAAAATCTCAAAGCAAAAATTGTTGCCCTAAAGAAAGAAAAAAATGCAGTCATTTTGGCGCATTATTATCAAGAACCAGACATACAAGATATTGCTGATTATGTAGGCGATAGCTTGGGTTTGTCACAAGAAGCGACCAAAGTTGATGCACCTATTATTCTTTTTGCAGGGGTTCATTTTATGGCCGAAACAGCCAAAATTCTCAATCCTAATAAGAAAGTAATTCTGCCCGACCTCAAAGCAGGATGCTCCTTGGCCGACTCTTGTCCGCCAGACTTGTTTAGAGCATTCAAAGCCCAACATCCCAATCATATCGTGATTACTTATGTGAATTGTTCGGCAGAAATAAAGGCGTTGAGTGATATTGTATGTACTTCGGCTAATGCCTTAAAAATTGTTGCATCAGTTCCAAAAGAAACGCCGATTATATTTGCTCCAGACAAAAACTTAGGCAAATATATTAGTCAAAAAACAGGACGAGAACTATTGCTTTGGGACGGCTCCTGTGTGGTTCACGAAGCTTTTTCACTAGACAAGTTAGTTGAATTATACAAACAAAATCCAGATGCCGAAATCATTGCGCATCCAGAATCAGAAACGCATATCTTAAAAACAGCCCATTACATTGGCTCCACTGCAGGAATGATAACGTATGTAAAAAACAGTCCAAACAAGAAATTCATTGTTGCCACCGAAGCTGGTATTTTGCACAAAATGCAGCAAGAAGTACCGCATAAAATCTTGATTCCAGCTCCATCCGAAGAGGACAACACTTGTGCTTGCAGTGAATGTGGCTATATGAAAGTCAATACACTCCAGAAAGTGTACGATTGTTTGCTCCACGAAACCCCCGAAATTATCGTTCCTGAAGACATCAGAGAACGCGCTTTAGTACCTATAGAACGTATGCTTGAACTCTCCAACTAATGACACAAACCAACTATTTAATTATCGGTTCTGGTGTGGCAGGACTAACTTTTGCCCTAAAAATGGCCACGCGCTTTCCAGAAAAAAAAATCACAATCGTTACCAAAGCCAATGCTGAAGAATCGAATACAAAATATGCCCAAGGAGGCATTGCTATTGTAACCAACAAAATAGAAGATTCGTACGAAAAACACATTCAGGACACCCTAATTTGTGGCGATGGCTTGTGCGAAGAAGCCGTAGTTCGAAAAGTCATCACCGAAGGACCAAAACGCCTACAAGAATTAATCAATTGGGGCGCACAATTTGACAAAAATGCACAAGGCAATTTCGACTTAGGAAAAGAAGGAGGCCATTCACAAAGTCGAGTGGTACATCATAAAGACCAAACGGGTTTTGAAATTGAACGCGCTATCTTGCAACAAGTCTATTTAAAAGAAAACATCACCGTGCTAGACCATCATTTTGCTATCGATTTGATTGCAGAAGACAATTGTTGTTTGGGCGTTCAAGTTTTGAATCAAAAAGACAAAACTATTTTTCCTTGTTTTGCTGATTATACCTTGCTTGCCACTGGCGGCATAGGAAATGTATACGGACATACCACCAATCCTATTATTGCCACTGGTGACGGAATCGCTATGGCAAACCGTATTCACGCCACTATCACCGAAATGGAGTTTATTCAATTTCATCCCACCGCTTTATTTCATAATTCCAATGGAACTCAATTTTTGATTTCTGAAGCTGTACGTGGTTTTGGTGCCTATCTACGTACCAAAAGCGGCCGTCGTTTTATGGAAGATTATGACGAAAGAAAAGAATTGGCTTCGAGAGATATTATTTCGCAAAGCATCGATTTTGAATTGAAAAAATCAGGAGATGCTTGTGTCTACCTAGATTGCACCCATTTGGATTTGGAAGCGTTTATCGCTCATTTCCCAATGATTTATAAACATTGCAAAAGCATTGGTATCGACATCACAAAAGATTGGATTCCTGTCGTGCCTGCCCAACATTATCTTTGTGGCGGAATTGTAGTCGATGCTAATGGTAAGACTTCCGTAGGGCGTCTTTTTGCTTGCGGTGAATGCTCTAGAACGGGTTTGCACGGAGCCAATAGACTAGCTTCTAACTCCCTACTAGAGGCGTTGGTTTATTCCAATGCAATTTATGATTACCTTTCTGAAAACCCTGACCCAGAAGTAAGCAAAACACCCGTTTACTCCAAAATCTACAAAGACCGCTTGCCTTTGATTACCAATTCTATTTTGAGTCAAATAAAAAGTGAATTGCAACTTTTGATGCGAAGCCACGCAGGAATCGTGAGAAACAATCACGATTTGAAGAAAGCCAAAAAACAGTTAAAACATTGGCTAAAAGAACTCCTAGAACTCGAACAAAATTATCAAGGGAATACCGCTTTTTATGAATTAAAAAACGTGATTACCATAGGAATCCTCATTGTTCAGCATTCTATGTTACGAGAGGAAAATCGCGGTGGCTTTTTCAAAATCAAGTACTTAAGACGCTAATTTTTTGTTAACATTAAACCTTTTTATTTAAACATCATCTTATCAGTATAAATCAAAAAAACGAAAGTAAGATGAAAAAAGTAATTATGGCTGCCTTATTGGTAGTAAGTTTAAGCAGTGTGGCACAGCAAAAAAGAGAAAGACCCAATCGTGACGAAATGGAAAAAATGACTCCAGAACAGCGTCAGGAGAAACATTTAAACAAATTGACTACGGATTTGAACTTGAATGCTAAACAACAAGAAGAAGTAAAAAAATTGTTGGCAGAACAAAGCGCAAAAGCAGCCGATTTTAAAGCCAAAAGAGAGGCAAAAAAAGACGAGCAATTGCAAGCCTCTGCTAAAGAAAGAAAAGAAATGGCTAAAAAAATGAAAGCCGAAAAAGAAGCCACGGACGCGAAAATGAAATCGATTTTAACTCCTGAGCAATACACCAAATGGGAAAACGATAAAGACATACGAAAAGAAAAAATGCTCGAGAAAAGAGAAGAAAGAAAAAGAAATAAAGGTGACAAAGGTGATTATTAATAAAAAAAGGGAGTTTCTACAGCAAGAAACTCCCTTTTTTGTTGTACTTCTATTTCTTAAAAAGTCTTCGATACTTTATCAATAGCTTGAATGGTCACATCTAAATCTTCATAAGTTAATGCATCGGTAATAAACCAAGTTTCGTATGCCGATGGTGCAATGTAGATACCTTCTTGCAACAAACCGTGGAAGAATTTTTTAAAGGTTGCATTGTCTCCTTTAGCAGCCGATTGAAAATCAACTACGGGTTCGGCATCAAAATGCACCGAAATCATTGAGCCTACTCTATTGATGGTAAAAAATATACCATTTTCAGTAAGCACTTTACGAATTCCTACTTCTAAATAAGCGGTTTTCTCTTCCAATCGTTGAAATACTGCTCTGTCATTATTTAACGCTTCTAACATCGCCAATCCAGCCGCCATCGCTAACGGATTTCCTGATAATGTTCCAGCTTGATACACGGGACCTAGTGGCGCCAAGTAATTCATAATTTCTTCACGAGCAGCAAAAGCCCCTACTGGCAATCCGCCACCAATTACTTTTCCAAAACAAACGATATCCGCTTGAATTCCGTATAACTCCTGAACACCACCTGCTGCCAAACGAAAGCCAGTCATTACCTCATCAAAAATCAATAATATTCCGTTAGCCGAACACAACTCACGTAAACCTTCTAAGAATCCGTTGAGTGGTGGTACACAACCCATATTTCCCGCAACCGGCTCTACGATAATTGCAGCAATTTCATTGGGATTGGCTGCAATCAAAGCGCTAACATTTTCTAAATCATTGTAACGAGCTAGCAAAGTATCTTTTGCGGTTCCTTCTGTGACCCCTGGACTATTGGGTACTCCAAAAGTACTTAATCCACTACCAGCAGCAATCAAAAACGAATCGGAATGACCGTGATAACAACCTGCAAACTTGATGATTTTATCTCTTTTGGTAAAGCCACGCGCCAAACGAATGGCACTCATACAAGCTTCTGTCCCCGAATTCACAAAACGAATTTTATCGATATTCGGCACCATAGCAACTGCCAAAGCAGCAATTTTGGTTTCCAATTCTGTAGGCATTCCAAAAGAAGTTCCTAATTTGGCACGTTCCGTTAATGCCTCCACAACGGGTTCGTAAGCGTGACCCAAAATCATTGGTCCCCAAGAATTAATGTAATCAATCAATCGGTTGCCATCTTCATCATATAAATACGCGCCTTTCGCACTTTTTACAAAAATTGGAGTACCACCCACGGCTTTAAAAGCTCGTACTGGCGAATTTACGCCTCCTGGAATTACTTTTTCCGCTTCAGCAAAAAGCTGACTGCTTCTTTGGTATATCATATTTTTACTATTTATAAAGTATTTTAATTCTAAAATATCAACTTTAATCAACGCCTATTTTACTTAACAATCAATTTTTGTCCAATCGAAATCGCGTTGTCGGTTAAGTTGTTTTTGCGTTGTAAATCTTCGACCAAAACATTGAACTTTTTGGAAATGGAATATAACGTATCGCCTTTTTGGACTTCATACAACGTGCCATCACCGTTTACCACTTGGTTGTCTACTCGACTCGAAACGGGATAATTTACCCCACTTTTGCCCAAAACCTGACTATCGTACTGATGCAAATCATAGCGCTCAATGTAGGCAATCAATTTTTCAGGATACAGTGGGTCGGTGGCGTATCCAGCGGCTCGCAATCCCATAGCCCAAGCCACATAATCTCCTTTGGCCAACGAAAAAAGAGAGGCATATCGTTTTTTGGTTGTCAAAAATTTAGCGTGGTCTTTATAAGAACCCGCTGGGTCTTCGTACTTTCGGAAGCATTCTTTTTCTGAATCATCATCTTGGTGTACAAATTCTCCTTCCCAATCATTATGACATTTGATACCAAAGTGATTGTTGGAATTGACGGCCAAACTGCTTTTCCCAGCACCCGATTCTAAAATTCCTTGTGCCAATATTATACTCGCAGGAATGCCGAAATTTTTCATATTGCTCATCGCAATTCCTTTGTATTGTTCTATATATTGATTGACTACCTCTAATCTTTTAGTGGCAACACCATTAGCAGATGGCGTCTTAGTATAAACGACTGTTTTCTTAGCGGGAGTTGTGTTTCTTTTATGGGTTTGAGTAACCGGTTTAGTACTGTTACAGCTTACCAAAAACAGCAATACTATCAGGCAGAAAATTTGTTTTATCATAGTACTAAAATCGGTTTGTTTTGGTTTCTTAATTTGGCATTCATCCCCGCAATTCCTTGGAGTCCACCCGTGTGAATCATTAGAATTTTGGAATTTGGTGGAAAATAGTTGCGCTGGATTAAATCCATAACGCCAAAAACCATTTTTCCGGTATAAATTGGGTCTAACGGAATACCCGTTTGTGTATAAAACCAATTCATCCATTCGATAAATTCGGTAGTTACTTTGCCATAACCTCCAAAATGATAGTCGATTTGGAGCTCCCAATTTTTATTTTGGACAAAATTACGAATTTCATCTTGTAAAAAATCCCCTTTTAACGCTGGAAATCCCAAAACTTTTTGATGCGGCAAAGCACTGTTAATGAGTCCCGAAATGGTTCCTCCCGTTCCAACAGCACTACAAACAAAATCAAAATCGGCATCAAGTTTGGTTAGAATTTCTTCACAGCCTTTGACTGCCAAATCGTTGGTACCACCTTCGGGAACCAAATAAAAAGACCCAAATTGTGCTTGCAATTGTGCGATAAAAGCAGCGTCTGTTTTATGACGATAGGCTTCACGGGTGACAAATTCAAAACGCATTCCGCATTCTTGAGCAAAAGACAAGGTAGGGTTTTCTGAAATTTTATCACGTAATTCATCACCTCGAATCACACCAATGGTTTCAAAACCTTGTTCTTTTCCAGCATACGCCACAGCAGCAATATGATTGGAAAAAGCGCCTCCAAAAGTGAGTAAAACCGAATGATTTTCGGCTTTGGCTTGGAGTACATTGTATTTTAGTTTTCGGAATTTATTGCCTGAGACAAAAGGATGAAGTAAATCCTCTCTTTTTATCTCAAGAGTAATTCCATTGGGCAATTCGTATGTTATTTCTTGATTCAAAGTGTATAGATTTTATAAAATTAACCGCAAGGTTCGCAAAGATTTACGCAAAGTTCACTAAGCTTTGCGGTCATTGCGCTTTCTTTGCGAACCTTGCGGTTAAATAGGCTTTTAATTTCTTTTTGTGTGCAAATAGTTTAAAAAACTAAAATATTTCCTCGTTTCAAGGTAACTCAAATTGGATTCGTTCGCATAAGCTTCGCGTTCAAAACTCAGGTTCCGATACGCCAAATTTTTATCTTTGTATTGATACCATCTCAGCAAAAACTCTAGGCTGTACCAAATAAAAAAAGGGACAATCAGCAATTCGAGTTGTTGACGCAAATGTATTTTTTCGTGATTGATGAAAATGCGATTTTCTTTGTAGCCTTCTTTTTTAACTAGCACAAACGGAAAAGCAGCGAGGCCGCTATATCCTTTTGGAATTAAATATTTAGCAACAATAAGAATCATTTCGCTTTAAAATTTATAGATTTGCAACTGTTGCAGCCTTTTATTTAAGGAAAACACCATTCGTTCTAGTAGCACGAACATCTCCAAAAAACAAGTCGCTTATGTTAGAGCAAAGTAATGAAAATAAATTAATCGAGGGTGAAGATTTTTACTTTACTCCCGAAGGCTATAAATGTTTTACTGAAAAGCATCACCTAAAAAGAGGGTATTGCTGCAAAAGCGGTTGCCGTCATTGTCCGTATGGCTATGATAAGAAAACGGGAGAATTTAAGAAGACAGAGGTAGGGAAATAGAATATCGAGAATAGAAAATAGAAGGCAGATTGAAGAAGGCAGAAATTAGTGGTCAGTGCTCAGTTTTTAGTGTTCAGATTTAGGGCGGTAAAAGCAGAAAGCACAAAAAACAAAAGATTCGCGATTTCAATGCAGCTGCTACTCCCCTCTCGAAATCGAAGATTCAACGACTCCAAAAAAATAAAAAAGGGAGTTATAGGGGCTGGGGGTGTGTTTTTTGGTGATGAAAGTAGAGAGCAAATTATTTAGACTTACCAAAGTTCAATAGTCTCGATGAAATGATTGAACTCAAAATATAAAAAAACGCTAAGAAATGGATGTCCTTTCTTTACAATACAGAATCAAAATATACAAGTCCTACCACCGGTCGGATATTAGGTATCCTTAGTCGGTTTTTTCCAACTAGAGGGTGACGATATATACCTAAGTGGTTTTGGAAGCAAAAAAGTCCTTGGTCTACGGGTCGCGAGAGGGATAGGAACTAGCTACCGAAGTAGCGTGGATAGCCCGACCGCAATACCGCAAGTGGCCGTATCAAGACATCGCTGCATTGACCACTTGGGGTATTGGGGTCTCGCCCAAATCTTACTAAAAAGTATCGCTATTATTTTAATTTCGATTGTAAAAACAAAAAAAAGATGACATTTAAAGAACAAATCCAACAAGGAATTCCTGATATATTACCACAACCTAAGCCGTATGATGCGGCTATAAATCACGCGCCGAAACGTAAAGAGATTTTGACGGCTGAAGAGAAAAAGTTGGCGTTGCGCAATGCGTTGCGTTATTTTGACCCGAAACATCATTCGGAATTAGTACCTGAATTCTCGGAAGAATTAGAGCAATACGGGCGTATTTATATGTACCGTTTTCGCCCTGAATACAAAATGTACGCGCGTCCGATTGACGAATATCCAGGGAAAAGCGAGCAAGCGAAAGCCATTATGTTGATGATTCAAAACAACTTGGATTATGCCGTGGCACAGCATCCGCACGAGTTGATTACGTATGGCGGAAATGGTGCGGTATTTTCAAACTGGGCACAATACCTTTTGACGATGCAATACTTGTCGGAAATGACCGATGAGCAAACTTTGACGATGTATTCTGGGCACCCGATGGGATTGTTCCCTTCGCATAAAGAGGCGCCGAGAGTCGTGGTAACCAACGGGATGGTGATTCCGAATTATTCTGCACCAGACGATTGGGAAAAAATGAATGCCTTGGGCGTTTCGCAATACGGACAAATGACGGCTGGAAGTTATATGTACATTGGTCCACAAGGTATTGTTCACGGAACGACCATCACGGTTTTGAATGGTTTTAGAAAAATTAAAAAGAATCCAAAAGGCGGTTTATTTGTGACTTCTGGATTGGGCGGCATGAGCGGCGCGCAACCCAAAGCGGGAAATATTGCGGGTTGTATCACCGTTTGCGCCGAAGTGAATCCAAAAATTACCCACATTCGTCACAGCCAAGGTTGGATTAATGAAGTGATTGAAGATTTAGACGCTTTAGTACAACGTGTAGCCTTGGCAAAAACGAATAACGAAACCATTTCTATTGCGTATTTAGGCAATATCGTAGACGTTTGGGAGCGTTTTGACCAAGAAAATATGCATATTGATTTGGGTTCTGACCAAACCTCATTGCATAATCCGTGGGCTGGCGGGTATTATCCTGCGGGCATTTCGTTTGAAGAAGCCAATGAAATGATGGCGAACCAACCAGAACTTTTTAAAGAAAAAGTGCAAGAAACATTACGTCGTCACGCAGCGGCTATCAACAAACATACTGCAAAAGGCACGTATTTCTTTGATTACGGCAACGCCTTTCTGCTAGAGGCTTCAAGAGCGGGAGCCGATGTGATGGCTGAAAATCCAACGCTTGGCAGAGAATTCAAATACCCTTCGTACGTTCAAGATATTATGGGACCGATGTGTTTTGATTATGGTTTTGGTCCTTTCCGTTGGGTATGTACTTCCGGAAAACCAGAAGACTTGGCCAAAACAGATGCTATTGCTTGTGCCGTTTTAGAGAAAATGATTGAAACCTCCCCTATAGAAATTCAGCAACAAATGCAGGATAACATTCAGTGGATTAAAGGCGCTCAAGAAAATAAATTAGTGATAGGTTCACAAGCGAGAATTTTATATGCCGATGCCGAAGGTCGTACTAAAATCGCCGAAGCATTTAACCAAGCTATTGCCAAAGGCGAAATAGGTTATGTGGTTTTAGGTCGTGACCATCACGATGTTTCAGGAACAGATTCACCTTACCGAGAAACTTCAAATATCTATGACGGTTCTAGATTTACCGCTGATATGGCCATTCATAATGTGATTGGGGATAGTTTCCGTGGCGCTACTTGGGTTTCCATTCACAACGGCGGCGGTGTGGGCTGGGGAGAAGTTATCAATGGTGGCTTTGGTATGGTTCTTGATGGTTCCAAAGAAGCTTCTAAACGTTTGGCATCTATGTTGTTTTGGGATGTCAACAACGGAATTTCTCGCAGAAGCTGGGCGCGTAACGAAGGAGCAATTTTTGCGATTAAACGCGCTATGGAAGTAGAACCTTTACTAAAAGTGACGCTTCCGAATGCTGTTGAAGACCATTTGTTATAACACAGGATTTCCTTTGAAATCTTAATAACAAATCCGTTTTTTGAAAGGTACTGGTTGTTTTAATCTAAACATTTTGATAGTTATAATCTAATGTTAAAAAAACTATCTTGAACTGAAAATAGATTATTTTGCAGCATAAAGCGAGAATCATAATAGATAATAACTTAAACAATATCCATATGAAACCTATATCATTATTTGCCTTAGTGCTAGTTGTTTTTTTTAGTTCTTGTAGTTCCGTTAGAGTATATTCGGATTACGACAAAAATGTAGATTTTTCTCCTTACAAAACCTATGCGTATTATAAAGCGGGTATTGATAAAGTAGAGATTTCTGATTTGGACAAAAAACGTATTTTGAGAGCCATTGACCAACAAATGGCAGCCAAAGGATTTACTAAAAGCGAAACGCCTGATTTGTTAATTAATATTTTTACTAAATCGAGAGAGCAAGTCAATGTAAACCAATTCAACGCAGGTTGGGGTTACGGCTGGGGTTGGGGCTGGAATCCTTGGATGATGGGTATGGGCGGTAACCAAACCACCGTTTCAACGTCTACCGAAGGCACCTTGTTTATCGACCTCATCGATGCCAAAAAGAAAGAAATGATTTGGCAAGGTGAAGGTATTGGAACCTTAACTAAAAACACGGACAAAAAAGACGAAGTAGTTGCTGAATTTGTGGGGAAAATTTTGGCACAATATCCTCCTGTGAAAAAATAAGAACAATGCCTACTATTATAGTAGGCATTGTTTTTTTTATAATTATCTAGAATTTTAAACCACTATTAGAAATTTGTTTGTACGATTAAACTATTTCTATTAGTCACGGCAAAATCCATGATTATAACTCCAAACCTTCCTTTGGTATTTGTTTGGAAGAATGAAGTCAATTTTGGATTTATTGCGTTAGCCACTGTATTGATATTAGGGATACCAAAAAGTCCTGCTTTGTATCCACTACAGTAATTTAAGTAAAGTTTATTATTATTGCTAGCTGTGTTTTTGGCTTCTTCTGCCAACTCTTTAATCAAATTAAATTTAGTATCATTATTAGGTACTTTGTATTGATCTTGTACTTTAATTAACTGAACACCAGAGATGTCAAAAACAGTATTATCTCCCCAAGAAGATGCATCTACGCCTTTAGTATTATTAGTTGAAAAACGTCTTAGCAAAACAATTTTACCTTTTGCTTGACTCAAAGTAGGTATAGTTGAACCTAAATACCAAATGTTTGCATTTTGGTTTACATACGAATCAAAAGTTGCTTCGAAAGAGCGATTATTCCCAGAAGGATCATATTCTTCTTTCACAGACATAATAATAGTTTCCGAGGGATTTTGAGCCAAAAAGGCAGAACAGCTTTGCAATACATTGGTAAAATTCAAATTTTGATAGACCGATCCGTGATGTATTGTGAAATTGTTCTCAAAATGACGGCAGCGTATATCTAAATATCTAACACCTGATGCAAGTTGTTCATCGAGAGTTAAATTTTGACATTTCGCAGTTCCTGAAAAGGTTTCAAATCTAGCACCAGAATCATGAGTTCCGGGTATTGATATTGCTGTTAATTTCAAATTTTGATCTAGTGCACTCATCCAATTCGACATCGTGTAAGTTGCCGTTTTGGAAGTTAATTGCTTTACATCGTTTTTACTAGTACTTTTTACCGCTTCATTTGCCTGAAGGTCATCGGCTAGATTTGACTCACATGATACAAACAGGAATCCAAACGCAAATAATAAAATCGTTACTCTTTGAACATAATTTTTCATAAATTATTTATTAAGGTTAAACACTACTATTATGTCTTCAAAACAAGGTCTTAGTCCGTATCTAAGTCATTAATTAATAGTTAAATAATTGTTTGAAAAATTATTTTTTAAGCAAAACTTCAAGTATTTTAGAATAAATACTGGTGTTTTGATAAACTCCTGCAAAAGTATCTGCACCGGCTCCATAAGCAAATACAGGTACAGCAATAGCAGTATGATCATTGGTACTAAAACTACCCAACACATAACCTGTTTTTAAATTTCCATCGAGTAATGAAAGACCTCCTGTTTCATGATCAGCAGTTACAATAAGTAATGTTTCTTGGTTTTTATCAACAAATTCCATTGCCTTTCCTACTAATTGATCAAAATCCAAAAGTTCGCGAACTACATACTCTAAGTCATTTTGATGTCCACCGTAATCAATTTGAGCACCTTCCTCCATTATAAAAAAGGGATTTGATGTTTTTGAAAATACTGCACAAGTTTTTTCAAAAGATTTCACCAAAAAATCACCTCTACCTGCTTTTTTAGAGAGACCAGCAACCTGGTCTATGAGTACAATTTTGTTGTTTTTAATGGTATCAATACTATTTAAATTCGTTGAAAATGTGTACCCTTTTTCAATTAAGTTGGTGACCAAATTCTGACCATCTTTTCTTTTGATAAACTCATCAACACCTGCGCCCATTAAAATATCGGATGGATTAGATAAAAAATTACTTGCTATTGGTTCATTGAAACTTCTTTCAGATTGATGTGCGTAAAATGCAGCAGGAGTTGCATCGGTTATGTTGCCTGATGAAATTATTGCGGTTTTGAAATTTCTCTTTGCTAATTTCTGAGTAATTGACTCAATAGGTTTACCTTCTGGATCAACACTTACAAAACGGTTTTTAGTTTTAAAACCTGTAGCCATTGCTGTTCCCCCTGCCGCAGAATCAGTTATATAACTATCAGAAGCATAGGTGATCGAAAACCCTTGTGTTGGAATGTTAAACATATTTAATTGGCCTTTATTTGCAGTGTAACCTGCATAAATTTGAGCGAGTCCCATGCCATCACCAATCAATAAAATAATATTTTTAGTCCTTTTGTTATGTTGTTTAACCTTCGGGATATAAGCAGTATGAAAATTGGTGTTTTGAAAAGAATATTTTTTATAATCATTTATAAATTTGGAAAGTTCACTTGTTTTATCGGTGCCAATATAATCTACCTTGAGTCCCATAAGGGTAATCCATGTATTTACATTATCTTGGGTACTCCAAAAACGAATTTTTTTATTTTTTTGGTGTACTGAATTAATTACACCTTGAATTTTATCTAAATCGGCTTGAATAAGAACCCCTTTACCATTCCAAACTGTATAATTTTTAAGACTTTCACTAATCATAGTTATACGTTCCAATTGCGCTGGAGTATACTCTTCATTTATTCTTCCATCAAAAAAAATATAATTTGGATAGCTAGACCATTGAGTTGGATTTGGCCTATTGCCAGATATTACTATTCTAATAAATTGTCCATTTGTTATTTCTGGATATTTTTTTAATTGCTCTATCAAAACAGCTAAAGTACTTATGGCATCTGTTTTAATATCAATCATAAGATCAAGCTTATTTTCAACAGAGTAAGGAGGCATTTTTTGAAGTTTAATTTTTTCAGAGATTGGATCAAGATAGGCTTTTTTAAGCGTAAAACTAGGGGTTATTTCTTTTAAAGAATGTGCTAAAAACAATTCATTGTCTACTAAAAAGACATCAGCTTCTATGACACCAACTTTATTATTAAAGGCTTCAATGAACGGTACCTTGTTTTCGTAGTCATTGTGGGCATGTATATTAAAAGTCTTATAGTCTTGAGCATGCAACTGCATAAGAAAAAAAAAGAATTTAATTGATTTCATTTTGAATTTGATTTATAAAAATTTAAATGGGTAAAACAAATAGCCAGTTACTGTAAACAATAAATGGCTATTTTTAAATCATAGTAAAACCTCACAAGTTACATTGTATCGTAACTTGGAGATTTTAAAAAAATAAACAAACAACAAGTAATCTTACCAACCAGCATTTTGGATTAAACTTCCTTTGCTTACAGCAATTTCATCAGGAGGTATTGGCCAAACATGGTGTACTTTTGGATTAAAATTTCGTGAAGGATAAATAACCTTACCGTCATAATGATGTAAAGGAAGAGCATATACCGCTTGTGCATCACCCCAACGAACGAGATCAAAATGACGATCCGTCCATTCACCTGCTAATTCACAACGTCTTTCTCTCTTTAAATCTATCATTGTAGCACCAGTTATATTAGGCAATCCAGCACGGTTACGAATCATGTTGATTTCAACATCGGCATTTTGCCCTTTCATTAACTTTGATTCGGCTAGCATCAATATAACATCTGCATAACGCAATAAGGGTAAATTCAAAGCAGTTGAAGGCTTGTCTCCATTTGCATTAACATAACGAATATCTACACTATTGGTGGCTGTTTTTGGATAGGTAAATGGTTCCATATACTTCTTAAATTGGTACCCTGTTCTATTACTAGATCCTGCTACATATTTGCCCTCGTTGAATATTGCTTCTTGACCAAAATAAATGAATTTATCACCTTTTTGAAGTATTGTAGCACTTCTTCTTTTATCTCCAGATTGGTAAGAGTCAAATAATTCTTTTGTAGGATAGAAATTACCCCAACCATTATAGGCTCCCCATCCTTTATCTTCCAAACAAACTCCTGGAAAAATAGAACCCAAACTAGTATTTGAAGCGCTGGATGTTACTGACCAAATATACTCTGAAGACCAGTTATTTGCAATTTTAAACACATCCTCAAAGTTGTCTAACAGTTTATGCTTCCCACTGCTTATAATCAAATTTGCATATTTAATTGCATTGTCCCAATCTTTTGCATACAGATATGTTCTTACTAGATATCCCCAAGCAGCAGTTTTGTGAGCATGACCATAATTATCAGGTGTTAGTTCATTAAAATAAGGTAAAAGTTCAGCTGCCTTTATTAAATCATTTGCGATATAAGTGTAGTTTTCTGCTACATTTTTAGCACGAGGCACGTAAATATTCGTGGGATTTTCTCTATCTTGAATAGGAATTCCAGCACGTTCATCACCGTAACGGTATGCCAGTTCTAAATGCATTACAGCATGATTAAAATAAGCTTCTCCAATCATTTTTGATTTTACTGATTCATCCATTGCGATTTTGGGTACATTTCTCAATAGATCATTACAACGTTTCATAACTTCATAATGCAATGCCCAAATATTTTTAGTATCCGATTCCGAACCGTCTACTGTAAAATTTTTAATCCTTTCGGCATTAGCTCTAGATTTTGTTCCAATATCATCACTTGCGTTATTGAGCCAAAAAAAACCTCTACCATACATATCATCATTACTGTACAAACCATATATTGCATTCAAACCCGCTTTAGCATCAGCTGGAGTTTTCCAAAAACCAGCACTAGAAGGAGCTCCTTGTGGGTCTAAATCAAGCTCATTCTCACATCCCATAAATAAGAAAAACACGAGGGAACCAAAAAATAAAAGAATTGTTTTTTTCATTTTTTCTTTATTTTATAATTAAAAAGTTAAATTGACACCAGTTATAAATATTCTTGATAGAGGATATCTTCCTAAATCTGTTCCAAAATTATTTATACCTACTTCAGGATCCATACCTGAATATTTTGTAATTGTAAATAAGTTTTGTGCTGAAACAAAAATTCTAGCCTTCAATTTATGCTGTACCCAATTTTCATTCAAAGTATAACCAAAAGACACATTTCGTAATCTTAAAAAAGAGGCATCTTCAATGTAAAAATCTGAAATACGTCCGAAATTATTATTATTATCTTTTGCCGATAGAATCGGAATATTGGTATTAGTGTTTTGTGGAGACCATGCATTTTTTGTTTCAGCTAACAAGTTATACCCAGGAAAAGAAGCATTTAAACCTGTATATTTAACTGCATTAAATACACTAACATCAGCAACGCCTTGCAAGAAAACATTGAAATCAAATCTCTTGTAATTCATGTTTAAGTTTAGACTGTATGTCGTTGAAGGAAAAGAATTTCCTAAAATTGTTCTATCATTATTATTTATTGTTCCGTCTCCATTAAGATCTTTAAAACGTATATCTCCAGCTTTTGCATTGGGTTGATAAGCAACCCCATTACTATTCACATATGCTTTAGCTTCAGCATCTGATTGAAACAAACCTTGTGTAGAAAAACCATAAAAAGCTCCAATTGAACTACCTACTTGATATATATTAGCTAATGGTAAGCTTCTTACCCTTGGTGCGTTTATGGGCTCAAGATTTGTCAAGCCTTCCTTAATAGAAACGATTTCATTTTTTAGAAATGCTGCATTCGCTGTTATATCAAATTTGAAGTCTCCATTCGTTTTTTTGTATCCTAAACTCAATTCCAATCCTCTATTTTGAACATCGCCAGAATTAACAATTCTTCCAGAAGGTGTTCCCGCTACACCAGGTAATTGATCTCGAACCAACATATCTTTATTGGTTTTTTCAAATACATCAATAGAACCAATAAAACTATTCTTGAAGAATCCAAAATCTAAACCGATATTTTTTTGTTCTGAACTTTCCCATTTCAATTCAGGATTTGATAATTCTTTTTCCGAAAAGCCAAAATTCAATGTTGGTGACGCTCCAAATAATGAAGTAGTTTGTGTTAATGGCACACTAAATTGATAAGGACCTAAACTCCCCAAGTTCCCTAATTGTCCCCAACTAGCTCTTAGCTTCAAATTCGAAACAATATTTTTTGAACTTTCCATGAAGTTCTCCTTTGTCAATAGCCATCCTAAAGAAACTGATGGATACACTTCCCAACGATTCGCTTTAGTGAGTTTAGAAGTTCCATCCCTTCTAATAATTCCAGTAAACAAATATTTATCATTGTAGGAATAATTCAATCTCCCTAAATAAGAAAGCACCATCACTTTATCGTTACCTGCACCCTTTTGCTCAATAGTTTTTGCATTAAGCAAATAACGCTGAGATGGTGCTTCGCTATCAAATCCGGTACCTTCTACCCTATAATACTCTTGTTCTGAAGATTGATACGTATACCCTAACAAAGCCGAGAAATTATGCTTGTTTATGCTCTTATTGAAAGTAAGTGTTTGCTCACTTAATAAATCCGTAAATGTAGTTGAGGATTGTGTCAACCTATTAAAATCGAATATCTTACCTGGTTCCGTAATTTTAGTTTCAAAAATCTTACTATCGTTTTGAATTCGAGTTATCCCCCAGTTAGATTTAAAACTAAGTCCTTTGATTATTTCCCAATTTAAAAATGGATTGATCAAAATATTTGATACTGGATTTCTATTGTCTAATCTTTTCAAATAAGCTACTGGATTGATTACATCACCATACGAACCGACATATTTAGTAGGGACACCTCCAAATTCTCCGGAACCATCTTGTTTATAAATTGTTGCATTAGGGGGATAAAATATGGCAGATAAGATCGCTCCTGTATAACCACTATCTGTATTGGCTGATTGTCCATTGGTTAATGAATAATTAAAGTTTTCTCCAATGGTCACTTTTGGAGTGATTTTAAATGTTGCGTTTATCCTTGCTGTATATCGTTCAGAAAAAGTATTTAATAAGATTCCTTCATTTCTTCGGTATCCACCTGATACAAAAAAATTCATTTTTTCAGACCCGCCATCAATTGAAGCAGTCAAATCACTAACTTGTTCTACTCGAAAAATTTCATCCATCCATACTGTATTAGTGGTACGAGCGGATGGTTCATTTGCTACATTAAAAGCAGGTATTCTCGGCAATCCAGCATTATCAGTAGCTGTATTCATTGCGTCTGAATATTCTGCAGCATTCAAAGCAACCAGTTTTTTAGCTACACTTTGAGTACCCGATTGAAAATTCACATTAATATTCAGTCGTTCAGCATTTCCCTTTTTGGTAGTAATCAAGATAACACCTCCAGAGGCACGAGCTCCATAAATTGCAGCAGACGCTGCATCTTTCAAAACACTAATAGACTCAATATCATTAGGGTTAATAGTGTTTATTGATCCGCTGTAAATAATTCCATCTAAAATTAGAAGAGGACTCTCAGCATTGAGCGAACCAATACCTCTAATATTTATTGTAGGTGGTGCAGTAGGATCTCCACCATTATTTATTACCGTTACACCAGCAGCTGTACCTTGCAAAAGTTCTGCAGTAGAATTGTACGTTCTACTGGATATTTCTTTTAAAGAAACTGAAGAGACAGCCCCAACAACTTGTGATTTTTTGACACTACCATACCCCATTACAACCACTTCTTGTAATTGTTTTGCATCTTGAATTAATATTACATTCAAGTTGGTAACAGATGAATTAATTTCAATTTCTTGAGTAATGTATCCTAAATAGTTAAAAATTAACACTCCAGTATCATTACTAGTTGCAATTGTGAAACTACCATCAAAACTAGTGGTAGTAGCAAGATTCGTTCCTTTTAGTTTAACTATTACTCCAGGAATAGGCAGACCATCTTCTTTACTTACTACTTTTCCAGAAATTGTTAAGTTATTTTTAGTTCCTTTTTTTTGAACAGAAGCTTTTGTTACAATTATGTTTTTATCTATAATTTCAAATTTCAAGTTTAATGGCGTACAGATTTTATCTAATATGTTGGGTAAACTTTCATTATTAGCAACAAAACTTATTTTTTGCAAACTATTTACTTGTGAAGTTTCATAAAAAAAATGAACATCAAGTTGCTTCTCTATTTTTTTAAATACTAAATTTAATGACTCGTTTTCTACCTTCATGGTTAATTTTGAAGGGCTAAAGTCTTTAGAAGAAGATGAAGAATAAACATTGGTACTCCATAGCGCTACTATTAAAGCTAACATGGATTGTGCGATACAATTCCTTTTTAATTCATTCCATTTCGAATAGAACTTTCTTTTTAAATTCATGATTTTTACTGGTTTTTTAATTTCAATTTAAACTGATTTTATTTTTTTGTGGTATCTGGATTTTATAATATTTCGCTTTGATTTATAATTTGATTACATATCTATTTTCGTCTTTAGTAAAGGAACCGTTAATGGTTTTGGAAAGAATATTTATAATTTGGTCAGGGTCTAATTCAACAAAACGAGCACTTATTTGAATGTTTTTTGATGAATTGTTATTGAACTCAACTTCAATCCCATAGTTGATTTCGATATTTTCTATTAATTCATTTATAGGAGTATTTTCAAAAACCAAGATATTATTTCGCCATGCCCCAATGGTTATTTTATTAATGTCGTTATGCGTTTTTAGTGTATTGTCCTGATTGGATACCGTTATTTTTTGCCCTGGCAAAAGCGCTATTTTTTTATTATTATCAATTGAACTAACTGAAACTTTTCCTGTCAAAACCGAAACTTCTTGTATTCTATGATTTGGATATGCACGAATATTAAAACTGGTACCTATAACTTTAGTATCCATTTTTGAAGTATGAATAATAAAAGGATGTTTTTTATCTTTGGCAACTTCAAAAAAAGCTTCACCCTCTAGATATACTTCTCGAGTTGCTCCACTAAAGTTTTTTGGATATTTCAAAACACTTCCTGAATTTAAGTGGATTATTGATCCATCACTTAGGATTACTATTTCTTTTTGACCAAATCTTGTTTCTGTTTTTTTACAAAAAAAAGAAGACAAAAAAGTATTCGATTGATTTGTACTTATCCACCAAGTACCCATAGATAGGAATACTAATAATGTTGCTGCTATTTGTAATTGGATTGTATTTATAGAAAATAAATAGTTGTTTTTTCTTCTTTTAATAAATTTAATCTCCTTTTGTAAATTTGTTGGAGAGGTTATTATAAGGTCGTTTTGATCATTAGAATTTGAGTTTTGAAACCAGGAATTCCAAATTTTTTCTCCTTCTTCAGAAAAATTACCTTCTAAAAATGTTTTTACTGATTTATGTAAATTATCTGTCATTTAAAAAAACTTATGTCTATAATGATGTCTATGAATTATACTTATGAGTTGGTAGAGAAATATTAACTTTATGTTAAGTCTTAAATAAAGAGCTGCATGCTGTTACTTACCAAAATTTAATTTTAACTCAATTTCTAAGTTTACTAGAAACTTTTTGATGTAGTTAAAAATTAGCATCGAAAAAAAAGTAGAGCAATAAGAAAATAAAATTCCTTCAAATTTGTCCGCATTAATTTCAAAGCATAATTAATATGGTATTTCACAGTCTCTATAGAAATTTTCAACTCCTCAGATATTTCTTTATTAGTATAATTTTTATATCGACTTAACACAAATACCTCTTGTGCCTTGGTAGGCAAGAGTAGTGTTGCATTATTTAACGCTTCTTGTAATTCTTCAAAAAAAATATATTCTTCAATAGAATTTGTTTTCGGAGATTCCTCATATGAATTAACTACTTCATCAATAAAGTCATCTTTTATAGTATTAGATTTAAAATAATCTAAGGTTGCGTATCGCACTGAGGTATACATGTAAGAAGCAAATTTCTTTTGAATAACTAATACTTTTCTGCGCTCCCAAATAGTAATGAATACCTCTTGCACAATTTCTTCGGCAATAGAAACTGATTTAACACGCCTATAAACATAGTTCACTAACAAATCTCTATATCGAATATATAACTCATCAAAAGCTTTTGTACGTCCCTCTTGTAACATAACTACAAGCTCTTCATCAGAAAATTTAGTAAACATTGTAAAATGTATTTATGGATTTCAAAATTTTCACCCTAAAACGAAACAAAAGCATTGGATCGAAGTATTTTCTAATTACATCCCTATTTTGCAAAAACATAGTTTAAACTTTAAGTGGTTACTTTTAAGTCTGACAAAGGGAAACAATAGGTAGGTTGAAAAAGTTACGCTTGTATTAACATTTATTTTAACAAATAACAATTTAGTAAAGCAAGCATACGTTTATTTGCAAAAAAGAGCCAAGAGAATCATCATACATTGTGATTTTTTGGGTTATTTCAAATAAAAATTAATTACTTTTTCGTCTCAATTATGAAAAACAATAACACAATTATTAGCAGCATTTCATTTATCATTCGATGAGAATGTGAGGCGCTGTATATGATAATAAATAAAAAAACCTCCCAAATTGGGAGGTTTTTTTTAAACATCAAAACACTTCTAGTATAAAAACAACTATAATTCGTACCTATATGATCTCGAAAAGTTTAGGGGATTGACTTTATATTTATCTAGTTGATTATACACCTCTTGTAATTTCAGACGCTTCAGTGACAACTGGAATTGATACAATATTTAAGTCTTTAAGAAATGGTAATTGTGCTACTTCGGCAATCATTGCAGAGTTCATGAAATCATCCATAGCTTCCTTTGTTTCCCAAAGATAAAAACTTGAATATAAATCTTCGTGATTTGACATCCAAACTTTTGAGATAAGTCCCTTTACTTTTGCAATTGGTTCCGCATATGGTTTTACCCATTTTTCAATGTATTCTTCCTTTGAATTTAATTCAAGACGATAAGAGAAAATTTGTCCGTACTTCATTTTTGTAACATATTTTAAGATTAATGCAAAATTGCAGTACAAATATCCGACAGACTAAAAGGTAAAAAAATGAAGTTTCGCACTTTTATTCTGTGTGATTTGTCACATTTTTAGCCATTCTGCTCAACATTTCTCTTGAAACTCCAATGTAGGATGCTATATGGTATTTAGGTATTTTTTTTATAAAATTTGGGTACATCTTAAGAAAATATTCAAATCTTTCTATTACTGTTAAATTAAGCATTGTTATAATTCGTTCCTGAGCAGCCACATAACCCGCATTAGATTTTACTCGAAAGAAGTGTTCCATTTTATGAAATTCTTTTGCTAGTTTTTCCAAATCCTTTTTCGTTATGGATAATAATTCACAATCGGTTATGCTCTCCACATATATAGTGGCTTCAGTCTCATTAAAAAAAGCTTTATAATCCGTAATCCACCAATCTGGTTCCGCAAATTGTAAAATATGTTCCTTATCATTTTTGTCAATGTAGTAAGATTTTAAGACACCTTTGATTACAAAGAATTTGCTAACATTTTGTTGACCAACTTGTAGTAATAAAGATTTCTTTTTAACCCTTTTTATAGTAAAATGAGTTAATATGTATTCAAACTCCTGGTCAGTTAAACTTATAATACTTTCTAATTGGTTTCTTAATAGTAAACTCATTTGTCAATTATTTTGCCTGAATGAAAAGTTAGATTTATTCAATAAGAGGGACATAACTAGGATGTAAGCAAAAAAAAACTTCTTGTATAACCCCAAAAACAGATAGATAAACTAAGGTTTTCACTTATTTTTTGTCTCCCAAATATATACAACTTTTAGTGCACTATTTTATTTTAAAAGTGATTATTTCTTTGATTTTGGTAGTAGATCGTTAAATTCTTTTACCGCAGCAACCTTACTCGCTGCCGATTCTACTTGAACCAATTGCCATTGTTGATTCAGTCATCCTGTATAAGTCCAAATGTGGAGATTAGCACCAATTTATTGTTGAAACACTTTCTACATCTAATGCTTTTCCGTTATTCAAGTTGATAATTTTATAATAACCTGCACCAAGAGCCGAAACGGTCCATTAAAATTCATTTGAATTTGTCAAAACTCTTTTCCACAACTTTTACACCATCACTAGAACTCCAATTCTCTGGATCCAAATACCGTTGCGTCCATTTTACGACACTATAAAATTACCGCTACCATTGTTGCTATTTTTGCACCACCAACTGTTGTTGCTGTAATTATTGCAGTACCTGTAGCTATTGCTATCACTAATCCTGTTGCATTAACAGAAGGCACTTTGTTTATCGACCTCATCGATGCCAAAAAGAAAGAAATGATTTGGCAAGGAGAAGGTATTGAAACCTTAACTAAAAACACGGACAAAAAAGACGAAGTGGTTGCTGAATTTGTGGGGAAAATTTTAGCACAATATCCTCCTGTGAAAAAATAAATTGTGGTGCATACCTTATTTCTTTATATTTGCGGTATCCCATTTTTATATGAAAAACAATAACACAATTATTAGCAGCATTTCAATTATCATTCAATGAGAATGTGAGGCGCTGTATAGTATTAACAATAACAATATAGAACCTCCCAATTGGGAGGTTTTTTTTTAGATATGACACAAAACACTAGTATTATTATTATTAACATCATTATTATTCGTCTTTATTGACGAGTTAGGATGTTATGCATAAGTATGAAACCTTTCTCGTCACTTGAGAAAGGTTTTTTTTTGAATAAAAATGAACCACAATAACAATGAAAGAAAAAATAACCCTCACGCTGTTTTGCGAAAAAGAAGAATCCCTAATCAGTAAAATTGTCTTGATATTCACTCGGAAAAAGCTACAAATCGACCATTTTTGGGTAGAATATTGTGAGGACACTTTTGTATATAAAATCAGGGTTGGTTATTGGGATCACGATTCCAACAGCAAAACTATGCTTGCCCTTTTGGAGCGGATTATCGAAGTTTTTTGCTGTTACACCCAAAATCAAAAGGAACTAGAAACCCATCAAATCATACTTTTCAAAATTCCAATCCCTCACAAAGATCAAATCACACATTTTCCTATCTCTTATCTATTTCAAGAAAAGGAGCATTGGATTTGTTGTGGTAAAATAACCAATGAGTACTTTTACGCGTTACAAAACACCCTTACACAAGCAATATTACAATTCAATTAAAAAAACAAAATGAACTTATTTCAATCCATACAACAAGCGCAACAAGAATTATCCAACGTAGTTCCCGCTACTCCTTTAACAGAAAACCTCAATCTTTCAGAAGAGTTTGACGCGACCATTTTACTTAAAAGAGAAGACCTCCAAGTGGTGCGTTCTTATAAAATCAGAGGTGCATACAACAAAATAAAATCCTTAACCGAAAGCGAAAAAACAAACGGCATTGTGTGCGCCAGCGCTGGCAATCATGCACAAGGCGTGGCGTACTCTTGTCATCTTTTACAAATACAAGGCAAAATCTATATGCCCAAAACCACGCCCAATCAAAAAGTAAAGCAAGTACAACTCTTTGGCAAAAAATGGGTAGAAATTGTTTTAACTGGTGACACCTTCGACGATGCCTATGCCAAAGCTGTTGCCGACGCCAAGGACAACCAAAAAGCGTTCATCCACCCCTTTGATGATGAAAAAGTCATTGCGGGACAAGGTACCGTAGGACTCGAAATTGTCGAACAATACCAACAAACCATCGATTATGTTTTTGTTCCCATTGGCGGTGGCGGTTTAGCGTCTGGCCTATCCACCGTTTTCAAACACCTTAGCCCAAATACCAAAATTATTGGCGTTGAACCACAAGGTGCTCCATCAATGAAAACATCCATTGCTAATAAAGTCAACACACCCCTAGACACCATCGATAAATTTGTAGACGGAGCTGCCGTAAAACAAGTCGGCAACCAAACATTTGCCATTTGTCAAAAGAATCTAGACGATATCATCTTGGTTCCCGAAGGAAAAGTGTGCACCACTATCTTGCGTTTGTACAACGAAGAGGCGATGGTTGTAGAACCCGCAGGTGCTTTGACCATCGCGGCCTTGGATTTTTACAAAGACCAAATCAAAGGAAAAACTGTGGTTTGTGTGGTAAGCGGCAGCAACAACGACATTGAACGCACCGCCGAAATCAAGGAGCGTTCTTTACTATATGAAGGATTGATGCATTATTTTATGATACAATTTCCGCAACGTCCCGGAGCGCTTAAAGAATTTGTCAACACCATTTTAGGACCAGACGATGATATCACTTATTTCCAATTTGCCAAAAAGAACAGTCGAGAAGTTGGCTCTGTGGTAGTAGGTTTAGAAGTGAAAAATCCAAACGACATTTTGGCTATCAAAGAAAATATGAAAAAAATGGGATTTGCGTACCAATACCTCAACGAAAAACAAGATTTATTCACACAACTCATTGGTTAAAAAAAGGCTGCCAAATGAATGGCAGCCTTAAAACTTTTTTAAACAAAATGGAGTTGCTATTTTAGAATTTTCTTAGAGAAAATACCATTCCCATCATTTATTTTAACCACATACACACCTTTTGGTAATCTTGAAACATCAATTTCAACTTCACTTCCTTTACTAAAATCAACATCTTTAACCAAAACTAGTTCTCCTGACATGGAATACAATTTTACTTCACCAAATCCTGAATTTACAGTAGTAATATTCAATAAATCTTTGGTTGAATTGAAATAAACCACTATGTTATTTTCTAGTGGTGCCTTCAATTGTTTTACCTCAGCAACCTTATTAGCAGTCGATTCTACTTGCACCAATTGCCATTGTTGATTTAGTCCGCCTGTGTAAGTCCAAACCTGAATAGAGGCGCCATTTAGTGTTGAAACATTTTCTACGTCTAATGCTTTTCCGCTATTCACGTTTATAATTTTATAATAACCTGCACCGAGAGACGAAACGGTCCATTTCAATTCATTGGAATTTGTGAATGCTCTTTGCACAACTTTTACGCCATCACCAGTGCTGCTATTCTCGGTAGCCAAATACAGTTGCGTCGATTTTACGATAATATAAAAATTACCACTACCATCAGGGACTAATTTCCAACGTTGATTATTTCCACCTCCATTGGCAATGTCATATTGTTGAATTCTCGCACCGCTCGTCGTGGCATTATCTGCTACATCCAATCCTTTGTTACTATTTCTTGAAATAATATTATAATATCCTGGAAAAGGCGTTATAACAGTAATAGTACTTGTAGCTGTTTTTGCACCATCAACCGTTGTTGCTGTAATTATTGCAGTACCTGTTGCTATTGCTGTCACTAATCCTGTTGCATTAACAGAAGCCACTGCTGTATTACTTGAACTCCAAGTAACGTTTTTATTCGTTGCATTATTTGGCGCAACAGTCGCTACCAACTGTAAGGTTCCAGCAACTATAATCGATGAAGAAGTTGGATTGATGGCAATAGAGGAAACGGGAATCGATGTCACATTTTTGACTTCAATTTTATCAATATTAAATTCCCCACCAATAATTTCTAAGCGTAAAATTTTGTTATTCCCCCCTGAAAATGGAATATTAGGAATTGCAACCGTCTGATAAACATCCCAAGAACCTGTATTGGGCACATCCAAAGTCCCTAATACAACGCCATCTAACAGCACACGTAATTGCTTACCAGAATATATAGACGCTAGAGTTGCTTCTATAGTATAGGTTCCCGATGTTACATTCGAGGTATATTCTGTCCACTCACCAGTAGCAGTCCATCCGGTAGCAAAACCAGTTGTTCCAGCAATAGTAGTAATATCAACACCTTCGTTGGTTCGGTATGCGCCACCTTGATTTGTAGATTCGTTATCAAAATAGGCATTATTTTGACCTCCTTGATCATAATTCTCTGCCTGAATTACTCCTGGCAAAGTCGCTGGAATGCCTCCATAAGGCAATTGTCCTTGAACTGTGACAGAACAAGTAGCCACTTTGTTACCATTAACTGTGGTAGCCGTTACTACTGCTGAACCCTGAGCAATTCCTGTAACCAAACCACTTGAATTAACTGAAGCTACAGCACTATTACTAGAACTCCATATTACATTTTTATTACTTGCATTAGCGGGAGAAACTGTGGCTGTAAGCTGAGTACTTGCATTTACAAACAGACTTACATTCGTTGGACTCACACTTACACCAGTAACAGGTACCGCATCTACAGGCATCCAATTAAAAGTTACTGCGGATGCTGCTGGAACTGCATAATTAAAAGCTGCTGATCCAGAAACAATTCTGATCGTATTTTCAGCCCCACCAGCATTGTACACTAAAAGTGAAAGTGAACCGTCTGTATTTTTAAATCCTGCAGAAGTTATAGAACCATTGGTACTGCTGGTGCCCACTCTCAATGCTCCAGCCTTCACAAACTTTGATATTTGGCCAATAATGTAATAAGCAACATTTTTAGTATAACTTGTACTATTGGTTATGGTTACAGCCCCTAAACAAGTAGTACATCCACCTGGCGTATGTGGACCTAAACTTGAGTTGTTGGCTACATTCCATTCCAAAACAGTCTTTGACCAGTTATTCGTAGTCCCAATAACTACATTTTGCATATGCCAACCGAAATCACCACTAAAACTTCCATTAGGACCTGTATATTGCTCTGTAAAATAGACGTTTTTATTTGTTGCATCGTGAACTACAGACATCGCCGAAGCATTTCCAGCATACATATGAAAAGCAGCCCCCTCAGCATAGCTGCTATTGTTTAACACATCAATAGGATAAGCGGTATTATCACAATTATGATCAAAAGCTATAATTTTGACATTACCATAACCAGCGGCTGCCATTTGTGGACCAAGCTGACTATTAATAAAATTCTTTTGTTCCGTTGAATTCATCAACATACTGGGCTCATTATAAGGATTTTCCGGTTCATTTTGAGGCGTAATTCCCCAGACAGAAATACCTTGCGCTTTCATAGCATCTAAATACTTTACAAAATACTTAGCATAAGCTGCATAATATTGTGTTTGCAAACTTCCACCAATCCATGAATTATTGGTTTTCATCCATCGAGGAGCCGTCCAAGGAGTGGCTAATATTTTAATATTCGGATTGATTAACAGTATCTTTTTAATCATCGGAATCAAATAAGTCGCATCAGGACCATTCAAGCTAAAATTATTCATATTCACATCTCCCGAAGTTTCATTATAACTATAAGAAGAGCTACTCAAATCCGAAGCACCAATACTAATACGAACAATATTCACGTTCAAACCCGTTGTTGGGTGGTATAAATCATTGAGCAACTGATTTTGTTGCGTTGCAGCCATAGCGCTAATCACTTCACAACTACCCTCTGTAAGGGTGTAACCAAAACCATCCATAGTTTGATAAGTAGTTGCGGGAGTAATGGTGACAGTAGAAGGATTATTTCCAGAAATAGAACCGAAACTAACATTCGCTTGCTGTTGCAACAACTTTGTCTGATTCCCTGTCGTCATCCAAGGCGTAACAGTTTGAGCTTCTGCCTTTACAAAAAAAGCAAACAGAATAATTATAAAGAGAATTAATGGCTCTCCCCCATTTCTATTTTTTTTGGTTTTTTTATTCATAATATTTGGTTTTAATAGTTCCTTGGTTTAATGGTATTATATCATCAGTTAATTAATAACTCGTTTAAATTGCGGAGGGTAATATTATATCAATTTCAATGAAAAACAATCATTTTTAATCACTACAAAAACACATCAAACAAGCTAAGGCCAGAAACTGCGGGATTTCATCTTGCGAAACACAACAGTATATCCAACATTAAATCTTATTTTTGCATTACTTTTTACACACAAAAAATTATGATTCCAAACGACATACAAGACCTAAACGACATCAAAAAAATGGTCGATACGTTTTATACCAATGTGCGTCAAGACGAGGCAATAGGTCCCGTTTTCAACGAAAAAATAGGCGAACGCTGGCCAGAACATCTCGAAAAAATGTACCGCTTTTGGCAAACCATTTTGCTCGATACGCACACCTACTCCGGAAGCCCATTTCCGCCACACAAACAATTGCCCGTAGACAAAACCCATTTCGACCGCTGGATGGCAATTTTCACCACCACAATCGATAGTTTGTTTGCCGGCCCACTAGCCGAAGAAGCCAAGCTAAGAGCCAAAAATATGGCCGAAATGTTCAACTATAAGATTGAGTATTTTAGACAAGCCGAAAGAGAACAATTGAAATAGTCCTGACCCCAGACAATAGCAAATAAAATCAGGTAATTGTTCCGTTTTCTTTGAACATTAATTGCCTCCAACTTTAGTTGGAGGAACAAAATTTAAGTGTTTTAAAGGCTTTAGCCAAAATCAGCTGCTTTTATTTGGCTAAAGCCAACACAAATCCATCACCCATTACTCCAGCTAAAGCTGGAGCCAATTGAAAGCAAAACAAGCTGAATAGTTACAAAATCAGCTAAAGCTGGAGCCAATTGAAAGCAAAACGAGCTGAATAGTTACAAAATCAGTTTTTTCATCTGTGAAAATCTGTGTCATTTGTGTCTAAGAAAAATAGCCTTACAGTCAGGAGCGAAACAAAAGGCAGTATCAGCCAGTATGGGTTCCCGCCATCCGCTCTAATCTTTGGTACCGAACCCCGGCACCAAAGGATTTCCACTACTGACGGGGCTAAAGAGGTTTCATTGGGGCTGTTTTGGAAAAGTAAACCATTGTTAAAATCCCTAACAAAAACCTGCAAATAATCTTTCAGTATAAATTTTAATATTTAGGACAGATCCTAACTACCAAATCATTAAAAGCCGTAACTCATTTAGTTAGGGCTTTTTTGTTGATAACTTACAAGTAATCTTTTTCTTTAATTTAATTATCTTAGCAAAAAGCAATTAAAAATCATTTGATTTCTTATATAACAACTAGTTATGAGCAGAATTCCCTCAAAGAAAAATAAGTTAACAATTTTCGAAAAAATCAAATTTAAAAAAAATGAGTTTTTCAGATTCTATATTACAAGAATACTAAAACATTTGTCCAACTATTTAAAAAAAACAACCACAATAAATGGATTTGAAAATCCTGACAATTTCGAAGATTTTGGTCCAATTGTTTTAAGCGATGAAGAAGACAGACATAGCAAAAAGATAAAATATGCTATAGATAATCCTAATATATTAAATCTTGCGTTAACTGGACCGCTTGGAAGTGGCAAGAGTACAATTTTAAAAACATTTAAACACAATTACATAGAATACAATTACTTAGATATCTCTCTGGCTACTTTTGATAAAAAAACATTAGACACTGAAAAAATTGAACATAATATCTTGAAGCAACTTTTTTATAGTGTAGAACATAAACAAATTCCTGAATCAAGATTTAAAAGAATTGAAAATCTTAAAGGAATAAAATTAAAAACTTTTCTTTTTATACTTTGGTTGTGTTCATTATCTTATTTCCTAAAATTTGAGTTTTTTAATGAATTAATAAAAACACTACACCTTAATTACCAATTTGCATTCTTAAGTTTTATTTATGGGCTATATTTCATTGCTTATTCAGCTGTATTAGTCTACAAACTTATGACGTTTATTTTAAATTTTAAACTGACTAAATTTAAAATTAAAGATGTTGATTTTGACAACGATCAGGATAAAAAAACAATAAACTTCGAAAACGAAATCGATGAAATCTTATATTTCTTTGAAAGAAACCCAATTGAAATTGTTTTTTTTCAAGATTTAGATAGATTCAACGAGAGTGAAATATTTATAAAATTGAGAGAAATAAATAACTTGATTAATAATTATGAACCTATTAAGAAGAAAAGAAAAGTAACATTTATTTATGCTGTCTCTGATGACATATTCAAAGAAAATGAAAGAGCAAAATTTTTTGACTTTATTATTCCTGTAATTCCTGTTATAAATTACACAAGTTCGAGTTCTAAATTGTTAGCAAAATTAAATCCAGACATAAGAAATAAAAAATTATCAAAAGATTTTATTGACGACGTTAGTCTTTTCCTAAATGATTACCGTACAATTAAATCAATATACAATGAATACCAAATTTACAAAAACATCATTGGTAAACAATTAGACAGCTATAACAACTTGTTGGCTATGATGATATATAAAAATATTGAGCCTACAGATTTTGATAAATTAAATTCTAATAATGGCTATGTCTATAATGTAATACAAAATTCTAAAGAACTAATTGAAAAAAGAATTCAATTTTTTGATGACAAAATCATCGAATTAAGCAAAAAAACAGAAGACGCTAAAAATGAGACGCTTAAAAACGCAGAAGAATTAAGAAGACTTTATGTATCAAAGTTTTGCGAGTTAGTAATAACAAAACACAATTATCCATTTCATGCTTTTAATATAAATAATAATAGGCAATCTTTAGAAACAACTATTTCAGATGATGTTTTTGATTTATTTAGAAAAGAAACAGATATCAAATTCTATACTAGCCAATATAGTTCTCTCTCTCATAGTGGCATTTCATTTAAACAAATTGAAGAAGCTATTGACAAAGCGAATTATTCCGAGAGATTAGAAATAATTTTAAATAACCAAAAAGACAAACTGAATAAAATTAAAGTTGAGTTAAATAATTTTAAAAAGGAGAAGCAAGATTTAAAATCAAAAAAATTATATGAAATTTTAGACGATAGTAATTCAATAGCTTTTTTTAAAAAATATAGCGATGAAAATAAAGGACTAAATAATTTAAAATTAATTAATTATTTATTAATTGAAGGATATATCAATGAAGATTATAATCATTATATATCCTATTTTCACCCCGGCAGTATTACAAAAGAAGACAATGATTTTTTAATGAGTCTTTTGCCAAGTGAGAAACCGCTTCCGCCTAATCACAAGTTGAAAGAGGTAAACAGCTTAATTAAACGAATAAAACCTGAAAACTATAATAGAGAAGCAATTTTAAATTTTACTCTAATTGACTATTTAATTGAAAACAAAATAACGAGTAAATTTAATTCTATTATAAATTTAATAAGTAAAGAAAATGAAAAATCAATTAGTTTTATAGATGATTATTTAGAGTACGCAAATGAAAATAATAAATCTATATTTTTCAAAACCATATTGAACAATTGGAGTGAATTTTGGAATTCTATTATAACTAAATCGAATTTTATTCCAGAAAAAATCGAATTGTATCTAACATACATTTTTAAGTATCTTGATTTAACTACAATTAATAATATTGACAAACAACATAAACTTTCAAATTACATCTCTGAATTAGATAATCTACGCTGTTTTGAAAATGATGTCAATATTGAAACACTTCAAAAATTTCTTAAAGACTCACCCACTGAATTTAAAAATCTTAACTATGAAGAAAAGCATAGAAGTCTTTTTGAATTTATTTACAATAATAATATTTATGAAATAAACGAGAAAATGATTGAATTATTTATTTCACATTTCAATCAAAACAATATCAATATTAACAATCTCAAAACCTCAAATTATACAACAATTAAAGAATCAGGAATGTCTAAACTTATCGAATATATTGATAAGGACCTTGATATTTATTTAGAAGATGTTTTCATAAAATTAGAAAATAACACAAATGAATCTCAAGAAAGTATTACATCAATACTTAATAATGCCCGTCCTGAAACATCCATCGAAATAATAGAAAAAACTAAATTTTCAGTAACGGATTTATCAAAAATTGAGACTATAAAAATGCAGTCCAAATTAATCACATCTAATAAAATAACTACTGATTGGAAAAATTTGATAACCTATTATAAGAAGTCTAAAGAAATTGATGATACTATAATTGAATATTTAAATATTGAGCACAATTACAATATTCTTTCAAAAATTCGCATTGACGATTCAGATGCTAGTATAAAAACAAGTTTTTCAAAAGATTTGATTATGAGTGATATTTCAGATGAAAGCTACTCAAGATTAACAAAAAGTCTTCCCTTTTATTATAAAAACGGAAATGAATTCATCGGAATTAGTAACTCAAAAATGAAATTATTAATCGACTCAAAAACTATTTCTTTATCTTCTCATAATTTCACTATGATTGATGATCAATTTAATGATTTGTTAATTTTCCTCATAGAAAAAAATGTAGTTAATTTTATGGAATCAATTGAAAAATACACTTTAGATAGTTCAATTATTTTAAAAATTTTAAAATCACAAGCTTTTAATGCCTCTCAAAAATTATTAATTATTGAAAATACAACCGATGATGTTTTAATCAATAATAAAAATTTACTTGTAGAATTGAGTAAATTTTTACTAGAAAACAAAAAAAGTAAAATAAGTTCTGCCCTATTAATTGCATTAATTTCAAATTCAACAACACATAAAGACAAAGTTGAATTAACTAATAACTATTTCAATTTTATTGAAAACTTTAATTTAAGTGTGGTTATTGAAAAAATTGAAGAATTTTCAAAATTACTTATTGGTAAACATCCAAAAGTAGATAACATAAAACACAACCAACAACTAATAAAAAATCTTGAAGGTAAACTCATAAGTAATAAGAAAGTATCAAAGGATAGTAAAAAAATTGAATTATTCCCATACTTAAAAAGTAGAATTTAAATACAACTCATATTAGTCAATATTAAACCCCTTCATTCAGGTGAAAAATTTTGAGCTGTTTTTAAAAAACAAAAGTAAACCATTGTTAAAATCCTATAAAAACACTTGGTTTACTAAAAATACCCAATAAAAACCTGTAAATAATCATTCGAAATTGTATTTTTACAAAAAACTATACCGATTTCGATATGAATGCAAAAATAGAAAGTAATCCCCTAATCGAGCGATTACCGAAACATTTGAAACAGTTTATCAAACCACAAGATTACGAAGATTACACGCCCATCAACCAAGCCGTTTGGCGCTACGTGATGCGCAAAAACGTGGACTACCTATCCAAGGTTGCGCACAGTTCGTACCTCGAAGGTTTACAAAAAACAGGTATCGAAATCGACTCCATTCCGAGTATGTACGGTATGAATCGCATATTATCCGAAATTGGATGGGCTGCCGTTGCCGTAGATGGATTTATTCCACCCAACGCTTTTATGGAATTCCAAGCCTATAATGTGTTGGTAATCGCCTCAGATATTCGCCAATTAGAACACATCGAATACACGCCAGCTCCAGATATCATTCACGAAGGTGCGGGACACGCTCCTATTATTGCCAATCCAGAATATGCGGAATACTTGCGTCGCTTTGGCGAAATTGGTTGCAAAGCCATTTCTTCGCATAAAGATTACGAAATGTATGAAGCCATTCGTTTACTTTCGATTTTAAAAGAAGCCGAGGGAACACCACAAAGCGAAATTGAAGCCGCTGAAAAAGCAGTAGAAGATTTGCAAAACAATATGGGAGAACTCTCCGAAATGGCTCAAATCCGAAACTTACATTGGTGGACCGTGGAGTACGGTTTAATTGGCACATTAGAAAATCCAAAAATATACGGCGCTGGTTTGCTTTCCTCAATTGGAGAAAGTGCTTGGTGCATGACCAACAACGTCAAAAAACTACCGTATACTTTTAGTGCAGCACAACAAAGTTTTGACATTACCAAAGTGCAACCTCAACTCTATGTAACTCCTGATTTTGCATATTTGAGCTTAATCCTAGAAGAATTTGCCAATACGATGGCTTTGAGAACAGGTGGTTTATCTGGCATCAAAAAACTCATCGATTCCAAAGCTTTGGGAACCGTAGAATTGAGTACTGGTTTACAGATTTCAGGTGTTTTTACCAACGTAATCGAACATGAAGGCAAACCCATTTACCTACAAACGACTGGAAAAACAGCCTTGGCGAACCGAGAAAAAGAATTAGTAGGACACGGAACTGCAGCTCACCAAGAAGGTTTTGGTAGCCCCATCGGGAAACTCAAAGGCATCAACCTCGCTATTGAAGATATGAGTCCACGTGACTTAAAAGCATACGACATTTACGAAGGCGAAACTGCCACTTTGGAGTTTGAAGGCAACATCAAAGTAGTGGGTGAAATCATCACTGGCAAGCGAAATCTACACGGCGAAATCATCTTGATTTCTTTTAAAAACTGTACAGTTACGCACGGGGAAACGGTTCTGTTTCAACCAGAATGGGGAACTTATGATATGGCGGTGGGTAAGAAATTAGTTTCGGCTTTTTCTGGCCCTGCGGATGTGAATAGTTTTGATTTGATTGCTCACGTACCAAGTAGCAAAACCATCAAAGCTTCAACCTCAGCAGAAAGAGATGCTTTAGAAGTTCTCTACCATACCGTTCGTAATATCCGTGAGACTAGAGATACGACAACATCATTGGCTCCCATTTTTGAAAAAT
The DNA here is from genome assembly GCF_038739875.1 of Flavobacterium polysaccharolyticum. Taxonomy (NCBI): domain Bacteria; kingdom Pseudomonadati; phylum Bacteroidota; class Flavobacteriia; order Flavobacteriales; family Flavobacteriaceae; genus Flavobacterium; species Flavobacterium polysaccharolyticum. Next base: position 1,836 of record NZ_JBCGDP010000017.1, on the reverse strand, counting down.
TAAAAGAAGAACACGCTACCGATTGGTTACTTTGTGTAGAATTAGTAGAACTTTTAAAAGCAAGAAACGAAACGCTATTACTTAACGAAATTCTTTCTCATCTAGAAAATCTTAAAAAGCAACGCCCTGAAGTTGCCCAATTAATTTCGAATGGTTTAGAATTGATTTTTGAAAAAGAGGAAACTGTTCACTAAAATTTACAAACACAGATTGATTGTGCAGATTCGCGTTTAACTGCTACTTATCAATCAAATAGAAAAAAAACAACCGCAAATTCGCAAATTTTAATATTAAATAAAAATTTGTGGATTTGCGGTTTAATTTTTAAACTATACCTTTCGATGTAAACTTTTTTATGGAATTTGGAATTTATTTTTTGGAATTTATCTTTCTTTTACAACTTCAAATCCTGTTTTAGCTGGCTTTCGGTTTCGATGACTTCACCATTGTATTGTAGTTTCCAGCCTAGAGAATTGGTTAAGATGAGCATTTTGGAAATTTCGCTTACCAAACGATTTTTAGCATTGGTTTTCAAAGTTGACTTCTCTACTTTTTGAGCCATTCTTGTTTTTACGTTTTTGTTGATTTTGTTATAATCAGCACCTGTAAATTCATTGAGTTTGCTTTGCTCCACATCATAATATTGGATGTCAGGATAAATCGAAATCTCTTCTTTTGGAATGGAAAGAATCGTTATGGTTTTGTTCTTTTCATCGATATCGTATTTCATTTGATGCAAATCGTAAGCCACAGTTACTTTGGCATTCACAATCACAATCGCCTTCTTTTCAAAAGAAATCATATCCAAAAAGTACTTATTCGAATTCTTATACGTGATGACTTCCGAAAAATGCCCTTCGGTTACCACCAATTTCCCTACATTTAGGATTTGTTGCTGAATGAGATTCGTATTGTAATCGAACTCGTCTTCTTTTTCTTTTTTAAAATCGCAGTATTTAAACAACAACAAGCCAATAACTACTACTCCAACTCCAATTAAAATGCGTTTCAACATAACTAAAATTTCATAAATGTAAATTATATTTTTTTATCGGTCATATATGGTATGCTTCGCCAATTCGCTTCGCTCGGGTCACCTTTTATTTTTGGTGTTTGTTTGCAACAAACCAGTAGTTAGTGGTGATTTCATAAATGAATACTGTGCCTCTAATGTAGCTATTTTTTCTTTCAGATTCGCCTCAAACTTTTGATGGCTTTCAGAATTTGGATTAAAGGGTCGATGCGCCAAACCTTTTTGTATGGTTTGAACCAATTCCATTGTAGCTATTGCACTAGCGTCAATTTGAGTGGCAGCAAATCGTCCCCAGATATAATCAATCGCCAATGAACTAGGATGTATCATATCGTCTGCATAAAACCGATAATCCCTAAGCTCGTCCATCATAATTTCGTAGCTGGGAAAAAGCCCCCTAGCCCCCGAAGGGGGAACTACTTCCGATTCTTGTAAAAAGCTATAAATAGCTGTTATTAAATGCGCTTTACTTACTTGATTTTCTACAAAACCGTCTTTGAGATGGCGAACGGGCGAAACAGTAAAAATGAAATTACATTTTGGATTTATGGTTTCAATTAAAGAGACTGTATTTTGAATCGATTTTTGGATGCTATCAATCGACAACAACTCTTTGCTAAATTGCTTTTGTGGCACTTTATGGCAGTTCGCTACAATAGCATTGGTTTCAATATACTGTATCGTCCTAAAAAAAGTTTACAGTTTTTAATTAATACCTAGAATAGGTTTACATTTTTTTTTAATACTAGAATTAGTTTACAATGATAGTGTTTTTTCGATAATAGTTCTTCCATAGTTTTTCT